>NZ_BAAAPH010000012.1:66881-134947 GCF_039531045.1 Kribbella hippodromi
GCTGGTGCGGATTGCGCGAAGCTGCTCCACGGGCGGATCTCGCTGGTGCTGATTGCGCGAAACCCACGCCTCGGCAGGTTTCGGTGGTGCGGAGCTACTTGACCAGGATCGACTTTGAGTCCGTGTCGGTGACGCGGCCGTCGGCTGGTGACACCAGGTAGACGTCGATCTGCCACATTCCGGGGCTGAGCGTGAGTTTGAAGCTGTACGGCGAGAACGACTGTCCTTGCCCCGAGGTCGTGGTGCTCTTCTTCGTCTCGCGCGTCTTCAGGTTCGTCGCCTGGTAGTTGACGGTCGCCTCGAACGCGTTCGCGACACCGGACACGGTGACCTGATCACCTGTCACCGCGTCCTGGTCCGGTGAGTCGATCCACACCAGTGCCTGTACGTTCGCGGCCTGCACGCGCCCCAGCGGTGTGCTGGTGTCGACCTGACCGAACAGCTTCGGTACGGGCTGACCGCCCTCGGTGATCTGCACCGGTACGGAGTCGTCGTTCAGCGCGCCCTGGACCGTGTACACCAGCTGCTGCGCCGCGACCTTCGCGACATCGGCATCGAGGGTCGTCCGCGGTAGCTGTTTGAAGTCGACCGTCACCATGCCGTCCGTCCGCGTCACGCCGTTCAGCGCCGCTCCGCGCCAGACCGAGAAGTAGTCCGGGTCGGCCGGCTGCTTGGTGGTCATGATGCGGACGGCTTCTTCGGCTGGGTGGCCGCTGACTTTGGCCCAGGTGCGGTACAGGCGGGCGGTGGACTTCTTGGTGGCGCCGATCTGCTGGCCGAGCCAGTAGACCGGGACCAGCGCGCTGCGGACCGACTGTTCGGGTGAAGCCAGGCTGGGGGCCACCGAGGGCGCCGCCTTGGTCGGGACGGGGGAGGGCTCGGTGGCGGAGTCGGTGGTGGGTACGGCGCTGCTGGTCGTACTGGAACCGGCTACTGCATCGCCGTCGTTGGCGGTGTTGTTGGTGTTCGGCAAGACGGTGAACGCGCCGATCGCGGCCGCGGTGCCGACAGTGGCGACGCCTGCGGTGACGATCCAGGGCCGGCGGCTGGTGGGCCGGCGCTGGGCGTGCGCGCGGGCGCGGATCTCCGGCAGCGCGTCGGCCGGCTCGATCCGGTCCGCCTCGGCGTGCAGTGCCCGGCGTACCAGGTCGTCGAACGAGTCGTTCGGATGCTCACTCATGCGGTCTGCTCCAGGAGCTGGCGCAGCGACTTGGTCGCCCGCGCGGCGTGGCTCTTCACGGATCCACGACTGATACCCATGGTGTCCGCGATCTCGGCCTCCGAGAGGTCGCCGTAGTACCGGAGCACCATCACGGTGCGCTGCTTCTCCGGCAGCGTCCGCATCGCGTCGATGACCCGGTCGGTCTCGGCGGTCCGCAGTACTGCCTGCTCGGCACTCGGCTCGTCGGGCAGGGTTCGCGGGGTGTGCCTGTCCACCACCACGAGATGGCGCTGGCGGGACCGGCAGCGGTTCACCACCGCGGTGCGCAGGTACGCGAGTGCCTTGTGTGGATCCCGCAGCCGGTTCCAGCGGCCGTGCATCGCGACGAACGCGTCCTGCACGATCTCCTCCGCGGTTCCGGTGTCGCGCAGCAGCAGAGCGCCGAGGCGGACCAGCGACGTGTAGTGCGCGGTGTAGACAGCAGTCAGCGCCTCGTCGGCATTCCACGAGGACTCATGGGTCACGCACTCTTCGTACACCACGGCCAACTGTGCCACGACTACAGAGACGCGAAGCTCACCTCTCAGGTTGACATCAGCCGGCAAGCCCACGCAGTGTCGCCGGATCCTTACCAATTCGGCCGCCGCGGAGCGTGTCCGGAGGAATTACGAGTGAGCCTGTCCGACGGGACGGCTAGCATGGACAGGGTCACCACCACCCGACTCAGGAGGAAGAGCCTGTCCAGGCCACGCAGTATCGAACCGGAGGCGCGCGCGAACGGGGCTGTCACCACTCCCGGATCCAGCGCCGCCACCAGCGCGCAGGCATCACACAAGATCGTCGTGCCGAACAGCATCGACATGGTTGCCCTGCTCGGCGCCCGGGACGAGTTCCTCCGCATCGTCGAGAAGGAGTTCGCCGCCGACATCATGGTCCGCGGCAACGAGATCACGCTGGCCGGTGAGCCGGCCGAGCTGGCCCTGGCCGAGCGGCTGATCGACGAGCTGATCGCGGTGATCCGGACCGGGCACGGTCTGACCGCGGACTCGGTCGAGCGCAGCATCGCGATGATCAAGCAGGCGACCGCGGAGAGCCCGCGGGACGTCCTGACCCAGAACATCCTGTCCAGCCGCGGCCGGACGATCCGGCCGAAGACGCTGAACCAGAAGCGGTACGTGGACGCGATCGACAAGAACACGATCGTGTTCGGCATCGGCCCGGCCGGTACCGGCAAGACCTACCTGGCGGTGGCCAAGGCGGTCCAGGCGCTGCAGGCCAAGGAGGTCACCCGGATCATCCTGACCCGGCCGGCCGTCGAGGCCGGCGAGCGGCTCGGCTTCCTGCCCGGCACCCTGTCGGAGAAGATCGACCCGTACCTGCGGCCGCTGTACGACGCGCTGCACGACATGCTCGACCCGGAGTCGATCCCGCGGCTGATGACGGCCGGGACGATCGAGATCGCGCCACTCGCGTACATGCGCGGCCGGACCCTGAACGACGCCTACATCATCCTGGACGAGGCGCAGAACACCTCGCCGGAGCAGATGAAGATGTTCCTCACCCGGCTCGGGTTCGGGTCCAAGATGGTGGTCACGGGTGACGTCACCCAGGTCGACCTGCCGAACGGGACCAACTCGGGGCTGCGGGTGGTCCAGAACATCCTGGAGGGCGTCCAGGACCTGGAGTTCTGCCGGCTGACCTCGCATGACGTGGTCCGGCACAAACTGGTCGGCCGGATCGTGTCGGCGTACGAAAACTATGAAGGTAGCGCTGACGACAAGCGATGAACGTCGAGGTCAACAACGAGTCCGGCGTCGAGATCGACGCACAGGGACTGATGCGGCTCAGTCGGTTCGTGCTGTCGTCGCTGCGGCTGCACCCGGAATGCGAGCTGTCGATCAAGCTGGTCGACGAGGACACCATGGCGCGGTATCACGTCGAGTTCCTGGACCTGCCCGGTCCGACCGACGTGATGTCGTGGCCGATGGACGAGCTGCGGCCCGGGTCGGACGATTCCGACGAGGGCGATCTGCCGCTCGGTCATCTCGGTGACATCGCGCTCTGCCCGACCGTCGCGGCCGCGCAGGGCGCGAAGGCCGGGCACGGCACCTGGGCCGAGCTGGAGCTGCTGACGGTGCACGGCATCCTGCACCTGCTCGGGTACGACCACGCCGAACCCGCCGAGAAGGCGGAAATGTGGGACATCCAGGGCCGGCTGCTGGAAGCCTGGCGCGCACCAGGCAGCCATCTCGGGCAGGAGTGACGCTTCGATGACCTACCACGACCTCGTTCTGCTGGTTGTGGCCGCGGTGCTGGTGCTGCTCGCCGGGTTGTTCGCCGGCGCGGAGGCGGCACTGTCGTCGTACTCGAAGGTGCGGGCGAACGAGCAGGTCGAGCAGGGCAACCTGCGCGCGGTCCGGCTGCGTGACCTGCTCTCGGACGCCCCGCGGTACCTGAACTCGCTGCTGCTGCTCCGGCTGAGCTGCGAGATCACCGCGATCGTCCTGGTCACCCAGGCGCTGTCCGGCATCCTCGAGGTGACCTGGGAGCACATCCTGATCACCTCGGTGGTGATGGTGCTGGTGTCGTTCGTGATCATCGGCGTCGCGCCGCGGACGCTCGGCCGGCAGCACTCGGACCGGTTCGCGATCCTGTCCGCCGGTCCGGTGATGGCGCTGACCAAGGCCCTCGGCCCGGTGCCGAAGCTGCTGATCCTGCTCGGCAACGCGCTCACCCCGGGCAAGGGGTTCGCCGAAGGCCCGTTCGCGACCGAGGCCGAGCTGCGGGCGCTGGTCGACTACGCGGAGAAGTCCGCGGTGATCGAGTCCGGCGAGCGGCAGATGATCCACTCGGTGTTCGAGCTCGGCGACACCATCGTCCGCGAGGTGATGGTGCCGCGGACCGACATGGTCTACATCGAGAAGCACAAGAAGCTCCGCCAGCTCACCTCGCTGGCGCTGCGTTCCGGGTACTCACGGATCCCCGTGATCGGTGAATCGCTCGACGACATCGCCGGTGTCGTGTACCTGAAGGACGTCATGCGCCGGGTGTACGACAACGCCCAGGCCGAGTCGACCGAGCGGGTCGAATCGGTGATGCGGCCGTGTATGTACGTGCCCGACTCCAAGCCGGTGGACCAGCTGTTGCGCGAGATGCAGGCGGCCCGGATGCACCTGGCGATCGTGGTCGACGAGTACGGCGGTACCGCCGGGCTGGTCGCGATCGAGGACATCCTGGAGGAGATCGTCGGCGAGATCACCGACGAGTACGACGAGGATCCGGACTCGGTGCAGGAGCTGTCCGACGGCGGGTACCGGGTGTCCGCGCGGTTGCCGATCGACGAGCTCGGCGAGCTGTTCGGGGTGCCGCTGGACGACGACGACGTGGACACTGTCGGCGGTCTGATGGCGAAGCTGCTCGGCAAGGTGCCGATCCCCGGCGCCGAGGTCGAGATCGCCGGGCTGTCCCTCACGGCGGAGCGCCCGTCCGGCCGCCGCAACCAGGTAGGTACCGTTCTGGTACGCCGGGAAGAACCCGCGCCCGCCCCACACGACCAGAACCACCAGCACGCGTGACCTCTCGCGCAACCCTTTCTTGGGAGTAGTTACTTGTCAGACCTTTCGGCGGAGGACGCCAAACTCGTCACCCTCGCCCGCGCCGCGCGTGCTCGTACCCGCGCGGCCGAAGGAGCCGCGGTCCGTGACTCCGACGGGCGGACGTACAGCGCCTGTACGGTCGCGCTCGACACGGTCGAGCTGACCGCACTGCAGCTCGCGGTCGCGATGGCGTTGTCCTCGGGCGTGAAAGGTCTGGAGGCGGGCGCGGTCGTCACCGACGCGGAGCAACTCGACGTGAACGTGGTCCGGCATTTCGCCGGCGCGGCGATCCCGGTGGTTCGCGCCGACGGTTCGGGGGAGGTGCTCGATGTCGTCAACACCTGAGGAATTCAAGTCCGGTTTCGCCTGTTTCGTCGGCCGTCCGAACGCGGGCAAGTCGACGCTCACCAACGCGCTGGTCGGCAAGAAGATCGTCATCACGTCCTCGAAACCGCAGACCACGCGGCATGCCGTCCGCGGCATCGTGCACCGCCCGGACGCACAGTTGATCCTGGTCGACACACCGGGCCTGCACAAGCCGCGTACGCTCCTGGGCGAGCGACTGAACGACCTGGTGAAAACCACCTGGGCCGAGGTCGACGTGATCGCGGTCTGCCTGCCCGCGAGTGACAAGATCGGGCCGGGCGACCGGTTCCTCGTCGGCGAGGCGGCGAAGGTCGCGAAGACGCCGAAGGTCGCGCTGGCCACCAAGGCCGACCTGGTCGAACCGGACCGGATGATCGAGCACCTGGCCGAGATCCAGGCGCTCGGCGAAGCGGCCGGGATCGAGTGGGCGTCGATCGTGCCGGTGTCCGCGACGTCCGGGTTCCAGGTGGAGCTGGTGTCCGACGAGCTGGTCAAGCTGCTGCCGAACGGTTTCCCGCTGTACCCGGACGGCGACATCACCGACGAACCGGAGGAGACGCTGGTCGCGGAGCTGATCCGCGAGGCCGCGCTCGAGGGTGTACGGGACGAGCTGCCGCACTCGATCGCGGTGACGATCGACGAGATGAACTTGCGCGAGGACCGGCCGGCGGACAAGCCGCTGCTCGACATCTACGCGAACATCTTCCTGGAGCGGGAAAGCCAGAAGGGGATCGTGATCGGGCACAAGGGCGCCCGGCTGCGCGAGGTCGGTGCCGCGTCCCGCCGCCAGATCGAGGCCCTGCTCGGGACGCCGGTGTACCTCGATCTGCACGTGAAGATCGCCAAGAACTGGCAAACCGACGCCAAACACCTCCGCAAACTGGGGTTCTAGGGCAGATGAGCACACCGACCCAGCCCGCTCCTGCCGAAGCGGGTGCTTCGCCGGCAACCCCCGCCTTGAGCAACCCGGTCTACGCGGCGTTGACCGGACCGCATGCACCGTTCGCCGAAGTGCGGGGAAATGCTCGGCGGTATCCGGCCGCGGTGGCGCCGTTCCTTGCCCTCCCCGAGGAACCGACCGAGGCTGATTGGACGGATGCCGCCGCCCTGGTCGGTCCAGGCACGACCGTCGCGCTGATGCGCCCCGAACTCCCCGTTCCGGATACCTTCAAATTGGACCGGGCGATCGACCTGATGCAGTTCACCGCGCCGGCGGAGCTCCCGGCCGCCGATCCGGAGGCGATCAAGCTCGGTCCGGATGACGTACCGGACATGCTGGCGCTGGTCGCACTGACCGATCCCGGACCGTTCCGCAGCCGGACGATCGAGCTCGGTACGTACCTGGGCATCCGCCGCGACGGGGAGCTGATCGCGATGGCCGGGACGCGGTTCAGCCTGCCGGGTCACACCGAGATCAGTGCTGTCTGCACGCACCCGTCGGCGCGCGGTCAGGGCGTCGCGACCCGGCTGATCCGGGCCGTGGCGGCGGACATCACCGCCGCCGGGCGCAGTCCGTTCCTGCACACCGGCGGCAGCAATACCACCGCGATCCGCCTCTACGAGTCGCTCGGCTTCACCGTCTCCAACCGGATGAAGGTCACGCTGGTCAAGGCGGTTTAGATCGTTTTCTGGTACGCGAGGGTTCGGGTCACGATGCGGTAGTTCAGCTTTTCGTTGATGCCGATCATGTGGTTGTTCGACTCGGCGTTCCAGGTGTCGACCTGGGCGAGCTGCGGCTCGGCCTCGCGCAACCAGAGCAGCATCGCGGACTTCATCAGCGCTCCCAGCCGGTGACCGCGATGCGCCCGGGCGACCGCGGTGTCGTGCTGCTCACCGATGTGCGGCCGTTCCCGCTCGACGGCGATGACCGTGTGCCCGGCCAGGGCGCCGGTCGCCTGCTCCCGGGCGATCACCCGGTAGATGGTGTGGTCGCTCTTCGCCTGCGCCTCCTCGTACGCCCGCAGCCGCTCCGGGCTGAAGACGTCGTCCTCGATGTCGAGGTCGTCGGTCGGCGCGTCGTTGATCGAGCCGGTCAGCTCCACCATCGGCTCGAGCAGGTCATCGGGCAGCGCACCGGTCAGCTTGGTCAGCTCGTACCCGGTGGAGGCTGCGGCCGCATCGTCGTACATGCGCTGGACCACGTCCCAGTCGAGGGTGGTCAGGTCCTGGCGGCGATTCACCTCGATCGCCTTCTGAACGAAGCCGTGCGCGCGGGCGAACTCGTCCTCGGCGGGCAGGTCCAGGCAGCCGTAGCCGATGGTGTCCCGGCCGAGCTCACGGGTGTACGCCTCGGCGCGCTCGACCAGGGCCGAGCCGATGCCGCGGCCGCGGTGATCCGGATGGACGTCGACGTCGATCCAGACCTGGTTGGTGTTGTCGTACAGGCTGACGTCGACGTTCAGTACGCCGACGGCGGTTCCGTCGGTGTCGCGGGCGAGGAACGCGTACCCGGGCTGCAGGTCCCAGCCGTACCGGAGCAGGTTGGCGTACCCGCGGGGCGTGAGCCGCACCATCTCGGGGCAGTCCTGCTTGAGGACGGCGTTCTTGATGCCGACAGCGTCCACACACCCGGCCTCGTCGTCGGGCGACAGTTTTGTGATCTCCACCCCGACAGCGTCCAACGAGACGATCGGTTTCCGCACCTGGTTTATCCGCGGGCAGTTTCGTTCATCCGGGCACGGCTGCGTTAGCCGAGTACGGCTTCGTTTATCCGAGTGCGGCGCCCGGCATCCCGTACGCGTGGTCGATCGTCATCGAGAACATCAGCCGCCGGTCCCGTACCATCGCGGCGCGGTAATCGTCCCAGTCCGGGTGCTCGCCGGACGCGGTCCGGTAGTAGTCGACCAGCTCGTCGACCACCGCGTCGTGCGGCTCGGCCGCGACCGGGCTGAGCTCGGCCTTTCCTTCCAGGACAAGGTACGACCGCCCGTTCGGCCCGTCGACGTACAAGCTGGCGCGGGGGTCGCGCCGGAGATTGCGCGTCTTCGCCCGGTCGTCGGTCAGCGAAACCCGTACCCGAGTCCCGTCGAACACATACGTGACGTTCGACAACTGCGGCCGCCCGTCCCGCTTGATCGTCACCAGCACGCCGAGCCCGTGCGTCCCGATCCGCTCCAGCACCGTTTCCGTCATACACCCGATCCTAGGAACTCAAGTTCGGTTGAGGGCAAGTCATTCGAGGAAGTCGCGGACGGCGGCCAGCCAGCGCTCGGGTTCGTGGCTGTGGATCCGATGGCCGGCCTGGATGGTGATGACGGTCGCGGCGGGAAGGGCCGCGGCGACAAGCGGGAAGCGGGTCTGGTCGAGATGGCTCTTGGCGCCGCCGGCGATCAGGAGGGTCGGGGCGGTGACGGTCGGCAGGCCGGACCACCATTCGGGGTGCGGGTGGCGAAGATCGGCGATCACATCGCGGAGCAGCGTGGGATCGCAGCGGCGGCGGGTCAGCCAACCGGCGGCGAGCAGGGCCGGCGCGGGGAGGGAACGAAGGGACGGGCCGCCGTCCTGGGCGTCGCGCGGTGGTACCGGCGGCTCTTCCAGCACCATCCGCTCGACGCGTTCCGGTTCGGCGACCGCGATGGCGCTGGCGACGAAGGCACCGAGGGAATTTCCAATGAACGTCACTCGGTCCAGCCCGTCCAGCTCGCGCAGCAGGTGATCCCGGAAGTCATCCAGCCGGTACGGGCGTTTGCGCGGCGCGGGCCCGTGACCGAGGAGCGCCGGGCAATGCACCCGGTACCCGAGTTCCTCGAAGGCCGGTACGAATCGATCCCAGGTTGCCGGACCGCTCGTACCGGCGTGCAGACACACCAGGTCCTTCATCAACTCACCACCAGAACGCCGCTGATGATGGCGGCGAGGCCGATGATTCGGGCCCGGTTCAGCTGTTCTTTCAGCATGACGACTCCCAGCAAGGTTCCGATGACGACGTTCAAGGTGCGGCCGATCGCGACTGCGCCGACCGATGCGTAGGACAGGGCGAGCAGGACGAGGCCGTAGCTCGCGGGCATGAGTACTGCGACCGGCGCGGCGCGGCGCCAATCCCGGAGTGCGCTTCGGTGATCGCGCACTACCGCGGACAGGACGACCACTTGCGCCACATTCGCGACGGCGAGGTAGGTCAACAGATCCAAGTGCAAGGAACCGATCGCGAAGCCGTCCCACAGGGTGTACGCGGCGGTGCAGGTGGCGACCAGCAATCCGAGCAGGACTCCACGCGCGGGTGCACGTGACGTGGGCCCATCCATCAACCGCACGCCGGCCAGTACCAGCGCGGCGCCGCCGAACACTCGCGGTACCGATCCGCCCAGCCACGGCACGCCGGCAACCGCCACGAGCGCGGGCGCGGTTCCACGACTGACTGAATAGACGGTGGAGAACCCGCCGGCGCCGTACGCCTTCTGCAGCGTGATCGCGTACGCGGTGTGCAACGCCATACTCACCAACCCGGCCCACCAGGTTGTCGCGAGCGAACCCCGCACCAGCAGCACAGCCGAGACCGGCAACGTCAGCAACCCGCACACCCAAACGAACCCCGGCCCACCCAACCCACCCTTCTTCAGCAGCAGATTCCACGCCGCATGACACCCGGCAGCAACCGTCAGCAAACCCAAGGCGATCACGTAGACAGTGTCTACACGCTAACGGTAGACGCTGTCTACCAGGCGCTGCTGTGGCGCGGTCGCGGGCCGAAGGACAGGAGGTGGTGGCGGTTTCGGGCGGGTGGTGGGTTGGGTTGAGCGGGGCGGGGGCGGCGGGCGGCGACCACTACCTGTTCTTCGGCACCAGGTACCCCCGGTTCGACGGTTCGTGGTTGCTGTGCGTAGACTCGCTGGCATCATGCGGCACCTGTTTCTCCTCCTTCGCTGCCGCGGCGAGGCCTGACAAGGCCGGTTCCCTCGCCGCGGAGTTTCGTCGTACGCCGGTCGTCCAGCGACCTTGAGCACTGACGCATCCCGAGGAGAACCTCCGTGGCACCGAAGAACCAGCCCAAGCCCGTCCAGCAGCCGTCCGGTATGCCGACGCACCGGTACAGCGCCTTCCCGCCGATCGACCTGCCGGACCGCACCTGGCCGGCCAAGTCCGTCGACCACACGCCGCGCTGGCTGTCCACCGACCTCCGGGACGGCAACCAGGCCCTGGTCGAGCCGATGTCGCCGGCCCGCAAGCGGCGGATGTTCGACCTGCTGGTGAAGATGGGCTACAAGGAGATCGAGGTCGGTTTCCCGAGCGCCAGCCAGTACGACTTCGACTTCGTCCGCAGCCTGATCGAGGGCGACGCGATCCCGGACGACGTGACGATCTCGGTCCTGACCCAGGCCCGCGAAGAGCTGATCGAGCGCACCGTCCAGTCCCTGCAGGGCTCGCCGAAGGCGACCATCCACCTGTACAACGCGACCGCGCCACTGTTCCGCCGGGTCGTCTTCAACGTCGACAAGGCCGAGTGCCGCACGATCGCGGTCCGCGGTACCGAGACGGTGATGAAGTACGCCGACGAGCTGCTCGGCGACTGCGAGTTCGGCTATCAGTACAGCCCCGAGATCTTCACCGGGACCGAGCTGGAGTTCGCGCTCGAGGTGTGCGAGGCGGTCAGCGACGTCTGGCAGCCGGCCGCGGGCCGGGAGATCATCCTGAACCTGCCGGCCACGGTCGAGATGTGTACGCCGAACGTGTACGCCGACCAGATCGAATGGTTCGGCCGGCACCTCACCCGGCGCGAGCACAGCACGATCAGCCTGCACCCGCACAACGACCGTGGCACCGCGGTCGCCGCGACCGAGCTGGCGCTGATGGCCGGTGCCGACCGGGTCGAGGGCTGCCTGTTCGGGCACGGCGAGCGGACCGGCAACGTCGACCTGGTGACGCTGGGGATGAACCTGTTCAGCCAGGGCATCGACCCGCAGATCGACTTCTCGGACATCGACGAGATCCGCCGTACGGTCGAGTACTGCACCCAGATGCGCGTCCCGGAGCGGCAGCCGTACGCCGGTGACCTGGTCTACACCGCCTTCTCCGGATCGCACCAGGACGCGATCAAGAAGGGCCTGGAGGCGCTCGACAAGCAGGCCGCGGCGGAGGGCCGGCCGGTCGGCGAGATCGCCTGGGAGGCGCCGTACCTGCCGATCGACCCGAAGGACGTCGGCCGGTCGTACGAGGCCGTGATCCGGGTGAACTCGCAGTCCGGCAAGGGCGGCGTCGCGTACATCATGAAGTCGGAGCACCGCCTCGACCTGCCGCGCCGGCTGCAGATCGAGTTCAGCCGGGTGATCCAGCAGCACACCGACGACGAGGGCGGCGAGGTCGGCCCGAAGCAGATGTGGGACATCTTCGCGAGCGAGTACCTGGCGCCCGGGCAGCTGTCGCTGCTGAGCGTGAATTCACTGTCCGGTGAGGGCCAGGGCGATCAGCTCCGGGTTCAGGTCTATGCCAACGGCGTACCGCACGAACTCGTTGGCGAGGGCAACGGTCCGGTGTCGGCGTTCGTGGACGCGCTGCAGCCGCTGAAGTACGACGTCCGGGTTCTTGACTATCACGAGCACGCGCTCTCGGCCGGCGGCGACGCGCTGGCCGCGGCGTATGTCGAGTGCGAGGTCGGCGACGAGGTGCTGTGGGGCGTCGGCCGGGACGCCAACATTCTGACCGCGTCGCTGAAGGCGGTCGTCTCCGCGGTCAACCGCGCGAACCGCTGACCGTTTCGCACTAGCCCACAACGGCCAAGGAAAACCGCACTACAGCAGGATGCCCGTCTCCGTGTCGGAGGCGGGCATTTCCGGTACTCCCCGATACCGTCGCGTCACGCAGGGCGACGTTGCCCCAACGTTGTCTCAACGTTGCCTCAAGTCGTTGACTCAGTGACTGAGGTTGCGCACACTGTCGTCACAATGCGCAGACTCTTGCAAGACAGCATTACTAAGTCGTCTCGTTGAGGTCTGTGCGAACCCACTTTGACCCCTGCAGTCTCGTGTGGAGGTGAGCAGTGAGCGGTACGGTCGACACGTCCGCGGCGGAGCTGATCGAAGGTCCCGCCGACGAACCGAGACCTTCGGCCGTACGGCGGTTCTTCAACGCCTGGCTGGTGCGAAGACTGTTCAAGGCGATCTTGACGGTCTTCATCGTCACGACCGGGACGTTCTTTCTGGTCCGATTGTTGCCCGGCAACCCGGTCGACACCTATATCTCGACGCAGATCGCGCAGACCGGTGTCTCGTACGAGGCAGCGGCCGCGCAGGCGAAGAACCTGTTCTCGCTGGACCCGAACGAGCCGTTGATCGCGCAGTACTTCCACTACATGGTCAACATGCTGCACGGCGACTTCGGCAACTCGATGCTCTCGCCGGGCACCACGGTCGCCTCGGTGATCAAGACGTACCTGCCGTGGACGCTGTTCTCGGTCGGTGTCGCCACCGTGATCAGCTTCATCGTCGGCATCGTCGCGGGCATGATCATGGCGTACCGCCGGGAGACGTGGATCGATCACCTGCTGACCTCGATCGGCTCGCTGCTGCACGCGATCCCGAACTACATCCTGGCGATCCTGATCGTGGTCTTCCTCGGCGTGAAGCTGCAGTTCTTCGACCTCACCGCGGCCCGCGGCTCGTACACGCCGGGCGTCACGCCGTCGTTCAGTTTCAGCTTCCTGAACGACATCTTCTACCACGCGACGCTGCCGATCCTGGCCTACGCGCTGACCACGGTCGGCTCCTGGGCGCTGGTGATGAAGTCGTCGACGGTCGAGACCCTCGGCGAGGACTACGTGACGGTGGCCCGGGCGCGGGGTCTGACCGACTCCCGGATCAGGTCCGGGTACGTGGGGCGCAACGCCGTCCTGCCCTTGTTCAGCCAGCTCGCGGTGTCGCTCGGCTTCGTCGTCGGCGGCTCGATCTTCGTGGAGCGGATCTTCGGCTACCAGGGCATCGGCTTCAGCCTGTTCAACGCGGTCAGCGGCCGCGACTACGCCGTACTGCAAGGCATCTTCCTGGTGGTGACGATTTCGGTGGTGGTGGCGAACCTGCTCGCCGACGTCCTGTACAGCCGGCTGGATCCGCGGATCCGCGTCCAGGGCAAGGGGTGACGAGATGACCGAGGCTTCCATTCCGGTCGCATCGATCGGTACCACCGGGGTCTCCCGGTTCGCCGGCATCCTGCGATCGCTGCGCCGCAGCCCGGCCGGCTTCATCGGGTTCGTGATCGTCGCACTGCTGGTCCTGATCACCGCGATCGTGCCGTTCTTCCTCCCGGACGTGTCGCCGAACGTCAAGGAGATCCTGCTCCCGGCCGGTTCGCCCGGGCACCTGCTCGGCACCGACAACGAGGGCAAGGACGTCCTGATCCAGATGATCGGTGGCGGCCGGACGGTGATCTTCGTCGGCTTCGTCGCCGCCGCGATCTCGACCGTGCTGGCGATCGTGCTCGGGTCGCTGGCCGCGTACCTGGGTGGCTGGGTCGACTCGGTGGTGGTGACGCTGGCCGACGTCGTCCTGACCGTTCCGCAGATCGTGCTGCTCGCCGTGATGGGCGCGTTCTTCAAGCTGGACTCGCCGATCCTGCTGGCGCTGCTGGTCGGCGGCCTGTCCTGGCCGGTGCTGACCCGCGCGGTCCGGGCGCAGGTGTTCTCGCTGAAGGAGCGCGAGTTCGTCGAGGCGGCCCGGCTGCTCGACCTTGGCACGATCCGGGTGGTGTTCGTCGAGATCCTGCCGAACATGGCCAGCTTCATCCTGATGAACTTCATGATCGGCGTGACCAGCGCGATCTACCAGCTGGTCGGTCTGTACCTGCTCGGCCTCGCCCCGCTCACCGGTTCGAACTGGGGCATCATGCTGAACCGCGCCTGGATCGCCGGCGCGATCTTCAACGACGCGAGCCTGGCCTGGATTCTGAGCCCGGTGATCGCGATCATCCTGCTGCTGCTCGGACTGGTGATGATGACGAGATCCCTCGAAGAGATCCTCAACCCGCGGCTCCGGGACCGGTGATGGCGATGACGAGCACCTCTACGAGCCCGCGCGCGAAGCGTGGCGGCGAAGGCAAACCACTGCTGTCGGTGCGCGACTTCAAGGTCGAGTACCGGACCGGTTCCGGCACCACGGTGCAGGCGGTCCGCGGCGTCGACCTCGACCTGTACCCGGGCGAGAGCCTGGCCCTGGTCGGGGAGAGCGGCTGCGGCAAGACCACGTTCGGGCTCGGGCTGCTGCGGTTGCTGCCGCGGCTCGGGCACGCCAGCGGCAAGGTGACGTTCAACCGCGGCGACGGCACCGAGATCGACGTTCTCGGCCTGGACGGCCGCGACCTGCGCAAGTTCCGCTGGCGGGACGCCGCGATGGTCTTCCAGGGCGCGATGAACGCCTTCAACCCGGTACTGAAGATCCGCGCGCACATGCACGACACGATGCGTGCGCACACCAAAGCCAGCAAGCAGGAGATCGAGGATCGGGCCGGCGAACTGCTCCGGCTGGTGCGCCTCGAGCCGTCCCGCGTGATGGACAGCTACCCGCACGAGCTGTCCGGCGGGATGCGGCAGCGCGTACTGATCGCGATGAGCCTGCTGCTCGAGCCCGAGGTACTGATCCTCGACGAGCCGACCACCGCGCTCGACATCCTCACCCAGCGGTCCGTCGTCGATGTTCTCCACGAGGTCCGCGACCGGCTCGGCTTCTCGATGATCTTCATCTCGCACGACCTGTCCCTGGCCGCCGAACTCGCGGACCGGGTGGCCACCATGTACGCCGGCCGCATCATCGAGACCGGTGGCGTACGGGACATGTTCTACCGGCCGCGGCACCCGTACACGCTCGGCCTGATCAAGGCGGTGCCGCCGATCGTCGGCGATCTGCCCGACATGGAGTCGATCCCCGGCGGGCCGCCCAGCCTGGCCGCGCTGCCACCCGGCTGTACGTTCGCGCCGAGATGTAAGTACGCGACCGAGGAATGCAACGCCACCGACCCGCAGCTGATCCCGATCACCGACGAGCCGGGCGATGCGCATGAGGCGGCCTGTATCCACACCGGCGACGTACACCTCGAACGCGAGGTACCGAACGAGAACCTGGGGACGGCATCGTGAGCGCACTGGAGAAGTCCCCGCAGGAAGCAGCGCCGCTGATCACCCTCGGCGGGGTCAGCCAGGTGTTCGACACCGCCGCCGGCCCGATCCGCGCGGTGGACGACATCGATCTGTCGATCAACCCCGGCGAGGTGCTCTGCCTGGTCGGCGAGAGCGGTTCGGGCAAGACCACCGCGGCCCGGATGGCGGCCGGTCTGGCCCGGCCGAGCAGTGGTCAGGTCTCGTTCGGCGGTACGGACATCTGGTCGATGAAGCGGGCCGAGTTCGGTACGTTCCGGCGCAGCGTGCAGTACGTGCACCAGGACCCGTACGCGTCGCTGAACCCGACCCGGACGATCCAGCAGACGATCACCGCGCCGCTGCTCAAGCACGGTGTCGTGAAGAGCAAGAAGGAAGCCGTCGAGAAGGCGGTCGAGTTGCTCACCAAGGTCGACCTGACGCCGGCCGCGAGCTACCTGCCGAAGTTCCCGCACCAGTTGTCCGGCGGTCAGCGGCAGCGGGTCGCGGTGGCGCGGGCGCTGACGCTGGACCCGAAGCTGATCATCGCGGACGAATCCACGTCGATGCTGGACGTGTCGATCCGGATCAGCGTGCTGGCGATGCTCGGCCGGCTGCGGGACGACCTCGGCGTCGGTTTCCTGTTCATCACCCACGACCTCGCGATCGCCAAGTACTTCGGCTGGAGCGGCAAGACCGCGGTGATGTACCTGGGCCGGATCGTCGAGTTCGGCCCGACTCCGAAGATCATCAACGCGCCGACCCACCCGTACACCCGGGCGCTGATCGACGCGATCCCGGAGCCCGATCCGGACCTGACCAAGACCAAGGGCCGGGAATCCCTGCGCAGCCTGGAGATTCCGAGCCTGGCGAACCTGCCGGCCGGCTGCTCGTTCCATCCGCGCTGCCCGCAGTTCGAGGACGGGCTGTGCGACGGGAAGATCCCGCAGCTGGTCGAGATCCGGTCCGGTCAGTCCGCCGCGTGTCATGTGGTCGCGCGCGACGGCATACCAGAACTGCGATCGGGCGGACCGGGGGCCTGATGGGCCCCCAGATCGGCCGGGCGGCGCTCGGCTGGGCAGCATTTCTGGTGCTGGCCAGCGGAGTCCTGCTGCTCACCCTGACGCCGGGCACACCCGAGTTCGTCGTCACCCTGTTCACCTTGTGTTTGGGCCTGCTACTGGGCCTGGTGGTCGTCGCCGGCGTGTTCTACACCCGGCGCCGGGACAAGCGCGAGGGCGGAAGTTAAATCCCACCAGCAGTACCTGACCCGCACATGGGCGTGTGGTCAGTCCAGAAAGGACGAAGGATGAGTCCCACCGGCACCAACGATTCCGGCCCTAACGAGACGGGCGCCAGCGCCCGGACGAACGCAGTCTCCCGCCGGCACGTGCTCCAGTTGTTCGGTATCGCCGGTGTCGGCGCGGCCGGCATCGGTACGGCAGCGTGCTCGCCGAGCAAGCCGAACGCCAGCGGCGGCGACAGCAAGGGCGGCGACAAGGAGTTCCACGGCGCGTACCCGTACCAGCTGCCGCCCAAGGGGCACTTCAACCTGGCCGCCGGTGTCACCGACGGAATCCAGGCCAGCACCAGCCCGTACTTCGACCTCGTCTACCCGAGCGCCGGCCTGTACTACTGGGCCGACAAGAAATGGGAATGGATGATGGCCGAGTCCGGCACCCTGGACGAGGCGAACAAGACCTACACCCTGAAACTGCGCTCCGGGCTGACCTGGAGCGACGGCAAGCCGGTGACCGCCAAGGACGTCGTGTCGACGTTCAACCTGCACTGGCTGATGCGCCAGCAGGCCTGGACGTTCCTGGCCGACGTCAGCGCCAAGGACGACACCACCGTGCTGTTCACGATCGGCACGCCGTCGACCGTCCTGGAGCGCTACATCCTCCGCGCCGGCATCCTGCCGGACTCGGTCTACGGCGAGTGGGCGACCAAGGCCGAGACGATGCGGAAGGCCAAGACCAGCCTGGACAGCGACGAGGGCAAGAAGCTCAACGGCGACTTCCAGAAGTTCCGCCCGGAGAACCCGGTCGTCTCGGGGCCGTTCAACTACGACCCGAAGAGCATGACCAACTCGCAGATGACGCTGGTCAAGAACGACAAGGGCCTGTTCGCCGACAAGATCAGCTTCAGCAAGGTCGTGCTGTACAACGGTGAGACCTCCGACGTCACCCCGGTCGTGCTGAACAAGGACGTCGACTACGCCACCCACGGTTTCGCGGTGGCGACCGAGAAGACCCTGCTCGGCAGCGGCTTCCGGATCCTGCGCCCGCCGGTGTACTCGGGTCCGGCGCTGGTGTTCAACTACACCGCGCACCCGGAGCTTTCCGATGTCCGCGTGCGGCAGGCGATCGCGTACATCCTGGACCGGGCCGAGAACGGTACCGTCGCGCTCGGCGACTCCGGCAAGCCGTGCAAGTTCATGGCCGGTTTCTCCGACATCTCGGTACCGGACTGGATCTCGGACGCCGACCAGAAGAAGCTGCAGGCGTACGAGAAGGACGAGGCGAAGGCCGCTCAGCTGCTGCAGGCGGCCGGCTGGAAGCAGAGCGGCGGCAAGTGGATGCTGCCGAACGGCAAGCCGGCCGCGTACGACATCAAGTTCCCGACCGAGTTCGCGGACTGGAACCCGGCCGCCACCAACGCGGCCGACCAGCTGAACAAGTTCGGCTTCAACATCACCAAGCGGGGGATCACCTTCACCCAGCTGACCCCGGACGTGCTGGCCGGCAAGTTCGACTTCGCGATCCAGAGCTGGGGCGCGTCGAACCACCCGCACCCGTACTTCTCGTACGTCCAGGACCTGTACACGTTCAACTACGTGATCGCCGCGAACTCCGGCGGCAAGGGAATGAACTTCCCGCTCAAGCAGACCACCTCGGCCGGTCCGATCGACCTGCAGGCAGTGGTGGAGAAGTCGGCCCAGGGCCTGAACCTGGACGAGCAGAAGAAGAACGTCACCGCCGCGGCGCACGCGTTCAACGAACTGCTGCCGATCATCCCGCTCTGGGAGCGCTACGGAAACAACCCGGCACTCGAGGGCAAGCGGGTAGCCAAGTTCCCGGCCGACGACGACCCGATCCTGAAGAACGCCCCGTACGCGGACAACTTCGTGATCATGGGCATGTACCAGGGCAAGATCGCACCGGTCTAAACAACTGGCGCCCTGACCCCATTGTTTGGTTGGGTCGGCCGGGTGATCCTCATACACGAGCTCAACCCGGCCGACCTGGCCTTGTGTACGCCCACGCGGTGACCACAGTTGAAGAACGCGTGCAGACCGGCGGTGGGTAAGAACGACGACCCGATAGTCCGCAGGTCGAGGTTATCGGTAGGCAGCGGCTTGGAGGTTGAAGAGCTCTGCATACAGGCCGTTCTTGCGGACGAGTTCTTCATGCGAGCCTTGTTCTGCAATCGTTCCGTTCCGGAGCACGACGATCCGGTCGGCCATGCGTACCGTGGAGAACCGGTGCGATACCAGGACAGTGATGGAGCCGACCCGCTCCCGCAGCTCCTGCGCGACCTGCGTCCAGGCCTCGAACAGTCGATGCTCGGTTTCGGGGTCCAGTGCCGCCGAGGGCTCGTCAAGAAGAAGCAACGCAGGAGCAGGGCACATCATGGCTCTGGCGATCGCAAGCTTCTGCCACTGTCCTCCGGACAGGTCCACGCCGGCGGGCCAGCCTGAGCCGAGCTGGGTTCCGAGCCCGTGGGGCAGGGCGGACAGAACGTCAGTGGCCGCGGCGCGGTCGAGGGCCTCAAGCACCCTGGCATCCGGATCAGCGTCGCCGGACAACAGTTGGACGTCTCCGAGTGCGATGGTTTCGCGTACCAGGAGTTCGAACCGGGCGTGGTCTTGGAACGCGGCTGAGATCCGGTCCTGCCACTGGGCGAGGTCGACGGAGGCCAGATCTTCCTCGTCTATCGTGATGGTGCCGTGGGTCGGGCTGTAGAGACCGGCGAGAAGTTTGACCAGGGTCGACTTGCCGGCGCCGTTTTCGCCGACAATGGCGACCGTGGAGCCTGCGGGCAGGTCCAGGTGGATCTTCTCAAGGGCAGGATGTGCGGTGTTGTCGTACTGGTAGGAAACGTCGGACAGCGTGATGCCGCGCCGGAGCCGCAGCGGTACAGGACGGGTGCTGTGGCCTTGTTGGGCCGCGCGACCGAAGAGGTCCTGAAGGCTGACGAACCGGTCAGCCGCCACCAGACTGCGGATCGTGAGCTGTAGGACCTCACTGGAACCGCTGACCAGCCCGAGCACTTGTCCGGCAAGGACCGCGATCAGTGCGGCCTCGCCAATGCTCGCTTCGCCGTCGGCGACCAGACGCACCACAAGTGCGATGGAAGCTACGTACGCGGCGATGAAGACCAGTCGCCCGGCAAGGCTCAATGCGGCGACGTGAAGCTGGGCTTGTCCGTTCAAGCGCCGGATCTGGTAGTGCGCCTGGTGAAATCTGGACAGCAGCTCCGCCTGCAGCCTGAAGAGGCGGACCTCCTTCGCACCCCCAGGAGCGGCAGTGACCTCTACAAGATGCTCAGCGAGCCGGGCGGGTGTGGCTGCTCGCCGGCCACTGTCGCGCATGATGCGGCTTGTCTTGAAGCTGACGAGCAGTGACGGAACGGCGAACAACGGCAGGGCAAGGAGGAGCGGATTTACCAGAACCATGAGGACCGCGGTCGTGATGATCTGCACAGTGACGGTACAGAGCTCCACCATCCTCGGCAGGACCTGGCTGAGCTGATGGCCCTCGCGTTGGAATGCGGACAACTCGTTCAGGTGCTGAGGGCTCTCATGGAGCTCCAGCGTCGGCGCCGCACCGACGAGGTTGAGGATCTGCGCGTTCATCATGTATCGGGTGTGGTCGCGCAGCCGAGACTGGGCACGTTGTCCGCCATAGGCGAAGCTGACATTGATGGCAATCGAAATGACCCCGCCGGCAGCGCCGGCCACGACGGTCAGCGGATTGCCGGTTTGGATGCCGTCAACGACAAGCTTCAGCCACAATCCGAAGGACGCCAGCGTGAGCGCCTGCAGCCCAGCCAGTACGAACGCAAGCACCGCTGCCGCGCGATCTGCCTGCCAGGCCAGGCGCAGCATCGTGGTGACGACACGCCAGCGCCCGGCACTGGCAGCGTTCTCAGTCATCGGTTCCCTCCTCGGGTGCTGGATGTGAAGCGCAGCGCTTGCTTGCGGAACATGCGGGCGTAGACCTCGCCGGCCGCTAGGAGTTGTTCATGAGAGCCGTCTTCGACAACTTGTCCGCCGTCGAGCACGATGATCCGGCTGGAGCGACGGATCGTGGAGAATCGATGGCTGATCACAACACTGGTCAAGCCGGCCGTGAGCTCGAGGAAGTTGTTGTAGATGTCTGCCTCGGCGCGAACGTCGAGTTGTGCGGTTGGTTCGTCGAGAACGAGAACGCGTGCGCCGCCTTGTACTGCCATGAGTGCTCTGGCAAGGGCTACCCGTTGCCATTGACCACCAGAGAGATCAACTCCGTCCTCAAGCCGGGAAGAGAGCGTGGTGTCGAGGCCGTGGCGAAGCCCACCGAGGAGGGAGCTCGCACCCGCTCGCGTCGCGGAGCGCTCGATTTCCTGGTCGATATCGGCCGTTCCCAACTGCTCGACTGCTCCGAGACCGATGTTGTCTCGCGCGGACATCTCGTAGCGAACGAAGTCCTGGAAGATCGCCGCCACGGACTTCCGCCACGATTCTTGATCGATCTCGCGCAGATCGGTGCCGTCGACGAGGATCCGGCCGCTCTGCGGCACTTCGAGCCCAGTAAGCAGCTTGATCAGCGTCGTCTTGCCTGCTCCGTTCAGCCCGACGATGCCGAGCGATGTTCCGGCCCGGATCTCGAGGTTCAGCCGGTCGAAGATGACCTTGCCTGCTCCGGGATACCCGAAGGTCACGTCCTCGAACACGATCGATTCCCTCGGACGTCCGGACGCACCGCCGGTACCACAGGGTGTGGCAGTGGCCGACTGATTGGCGACGAGGTGTTCCAACTCGAGAACGACTGGTACACGGCTGGCGCCGTACTCGATCAGATCGTCGCCGGTCTGATCGGCGAGGAGGCTCATACCGAGCATGCCTTGGAGCAGTAGGAGGACCGCGCCGACGCCGAGGTTCCCGTTCAGAGCCGCCCGTATGGCCAGCGCGACAACGACGGCATTGGCGACCACGATGAGGGTGAGGAGGACGGCCAGCGGGCGCTGCCCGACCTTGCGGGCATCGGCAAGTTGCGTGAGTATCCGCGCAGTCTGGCGACCATAGCGATCCGAAAGCCAGCCGACGAGAGCGAAGATGCGCACCTCCTTGGCCCACTCTGGACGCAATCCGATCCGGTGCGTGTAGCTCGCGGCATGTACCGAGTCTTCCCAGGTGAACTGATCGGAGCGGCGCATGTTCGCTTGCAGTCTGTTACCGACGAGGATCCAGACCAAGCTCAGGATCGCGGCCGCCGGGAGCGAAACCGTGCCTACCAAGACCGCCGCTGCGATGCCCTGGGCTTGCAGCGGCCACTTCATGGTCAAGCCGTCGACGAGGTCCCCGGGTTCGAGGCCTGCGACGCGCACTGCACGGTCGGTCTTCGCGGCCAGGTCAGGCCGCTCGAAGACATCCAGGGTGCTCGCGCCCAGAGCCGCTCGGATCACCCGGCCAACCAGGTGTTCCTCATACCGTCGATACAGCTCCCAGCGCACCACCTCGTACGCGGCGCGCGTCACCTCTTGTGCCACCAGGACAAAGGCGATGCCGGAGAGAACTGGTAAGACGTCGGCTCCCGCACCTGAGTGCGAGCCGGACACAGCTGCCGCCGGAAGGATGGTGATCAGGTGTGCGACCAGCGCTGCGAAGATCGCCGGCCAGGCGGCGGTCGCCACGATGCACCCGATCACCAAACTGATCCAGCCTGGAAACGCACGAACCAGTTCGACCACTGCAAGCGCACGCGGCGAGCGGGACAGCCGATTCTGTGAAGAGTTACCCTTGATGCACTGCAAGAATGTGACAGGTGCTTCCCTCCGTGTCAACGGTGGTGGTCTGACCTGATTGTTTGATTAGGTCAGTCGGATGATCGTGATACGCGAGATCGACCCGGCCGACCTGGCCTTGTTCGACGAGTGGTACGACGCCTTTCGGGCCGGGGCGGTCGCTGGGCGGAGTGTGGCGCTGGTGATCGGGCGGGAGGCGCTTGGGTACTCGATGCGCAATCCCAGTCCGGTGAAGGCGCGGATCGCGGTCGGTGCGTTCGAGAACGATCGCGTCCTCGGCGCGATGCTGTACGAGTACCGGCTGACCGACAATCTGGACACGGTCGAGGTCGAGATCGACGTACCCCCGGAGCATCGGCGGCGGGGGATCGGTACAGCGCTGTGGCAGTGGGCGGTGACTCGTACCGCGCAGCTCGGGCGGACGATCGTGCAGACCGAGCTCGGAGTACCTTCCGAACCATGGCCGGGGGCGATCTTCGCGGAGCGGCTGGGTTTTGTGACCGAGCATGTCGAGGAGCAGCTGGTCGTACCGCTGCCCTTTGACGAGGTGCGCCTCGACGAGCTGCGGGAGTCGGCGGGCCGGCTCTCCGGGTACCGGCTGACGTCCTGGGCGGGGGTGTGCCCGGCGGAGCATCTGCAGGCGTACGCGGATCTGCACACCGCGATGGACCAGGATGTGCCGACCGGTGGGATGACGCGCGAAGTCGTCCCGTGGACGGTCTCGAAGCTAGAGGCCAACGAGCTGCGCCTGAACCGGAACTACCTCGCTTTGGTGACGATGGCGCACACCGAGGCGGGGGAGCCCGCCGGGTACACGCTCATGTACCTACCCCGCGCCGACGCGGACCACGCCCAACAGGACGACACACTGGTCCTCCGCGAACACCGCGGCCACAACCTCGGTATGCATTTGAAACTGGCCAACCTGGACCAACTCTCCAATCACCGCACCACCCAACGCCACCTACACACCTGGACCGCCCTCACCAACACCGCCATGCGCAAAATCAACACCCACTTCGGCTTCCACCCCGTAGAGCAACACCGCGAGCTAGAACTGCGCCTGTAGGTCAGCCGAGTTCTTGGCCACCGCGGGTGCGGGGCTTGGTGGGGTTTTCCTTGGTTGTGGTGCCGCTTTGGGTGGTTGTCGCGCCCGGTGCTGCGAGCCCGGAGAGCGCCGCCTCGGCCACCTTGGGGTCGACGGATGGGCCGGCCAGTTCGACTCCGGTCGTCGTCCGCCCGCCTGGCCGGACAACCTGCGCGACCTGATCACGCAGCGGGAGGTGGTCGCCGGCGTGGGCACGTAGCCGAGCGGTCTTGAACGCCTGGGCGTTCTGGTTCACCGCTGCCCAGTCGATCGATCGGCCGGCCTGCTGCGTCAGCTGGTCCACGAACACGCGCTGGCTGCGGGTGTTCCCGTTCAGTGACGGATGCAGCGCGGTCAGCTCACCCCAGTGGTAGGCGAGCCGGTCGTTGAACTGCTCGTCACGCATGCCTCGCAGCAGGTCGTCCCGCTGCAACTGCCGGAAGACGAACCGCGACTGCTCCTCCAAGTGCTCCGGCAGGCAGTGCACGAGCTGGGGTGGTCGTCGTGTACGTCGGCACGTCGCGGAGCTTCCCGGCCCAGTCGTACATGTCCTGGAACAGCCGGCCGTTGACATCGAGCAGATGAGATGCTTCAGGTCGTAGTTGCCCTGAACCGGGTTCTGCACCAGCTCCGCGGCGCGGACATAGGCGAGCCTGGTCTCCATGACGTGCGCCTCCTGCGCGTCCTGGAGACCGAACTTGTTCCGCAGGACCTCGGAATCCGGGTAGGTGTACTTGCTCGGCATCAGTCGTGCTTGAACTCTTCGAGCGTGCGCTTGATTTCTTGCTGGACGGCCTCGTCGGCGGTGATTTCGCCGCGGAGCTGGCGGCGGGCGAGGTCGGCGGACTGCTCGTCGGGTTCGTGCTCGGCCAGCTGATTTCCGGCGACGATGCCTTCCACCGCAGCCTCGATCTCGTCGTCGCTGAGCTGCTTTTTATCCACCCTACCGACATCCTACCGTCGAGTATGTCAGATTCGGCGTAGCCAGTTGAGGTGGCCTTCGGCCATGGTGGCGTGGCCGTGGGCGGTGGCGGCGACTGCCGGGTCGTGGGTGGCGATGATGACGGCTGCGCCGCGGCGGGCCTCGGCGTGCAGGAGATCCAGTACGCGCTCGCGGTTGGTGCCGTCGAGTTCGCTGGTGGATTCGTCGGCGAGGATCACCCGGCCTTGCTGGGCAATCCCGCGGGCGACGGCGACGCGTTGCTGTTCGCCGCCGGACAGTTCCTCCACCAGGTGGTCGCCGCTTTCCTCCAGTGCGACGCCGGTCAGCGCCTGGTCGATCGTACGTTCCACCTCGTCGTTCGGCTTGCGTTCGGCCAGCAGTGGGATCGACAGGTTCTCGCGCGCGGTCAGCACCCGGGCCAGGCCGTTGCCCTGCGGGATGAGCACGACGCCGTGCGCGGCCGCCGCCGGCCGGTCGGTGATCACCAGGCCGTCCACCTCGACCTGGCCCTTCGCCACCGGTACCGCACCGGCGATTGCCCACAGCAACGAACTCTTCCCGGCACCGGACGGTCCGCTGACCGCGAGGACGAATCCCGGCGGCACAGTGAGCGACACATCGGACACCGCGGTCACGTCCCCGTACCGGACCGTCACCTGGCTCAGGCTGATCACTGGTTGTCCTCCTGCTCCACCGGGGTCAGCCGGATCTCGCCGTTGTCCGTAGTGACCTGGACGAGCGTCCCGGCCGGCAGCAGCTCGGCGACATGCGGCGGCAGCGGCAACGATCCGTCCACCGCGACCACCGCGTACTCCTCACCGGACCGCCCTTCGGACGCGATCCGCCCGTCCCGGATCGTGATCGTCCGGGGCAGCGTCGCTGCGACCTCGGGATCGTGCGTGACCAGCAGCACCGTCATCCCCGTCTCCTGATTCACTGTCCGAATCGCGGCGAGTACTTCGTCGCGAGCGTGGTGATCAAGCTGACTGGTCGGCTCGTCGGCGAGCAACAGACCGGGACGGGTAGCGATCCCGACCGCGACCGCGCACAACTGCACCTGTCCGGGCGTCAACCGGCCCAACGGCGTACGCGCATGATTGCCCAAGCCCACCAGTTCGAGCACGCTGCCCGAAGTCGGGAGGGTACGTTCGCGTGGCGCGGCGCCCTGCGCGTACCGGATGTTCTCCTCCGGCGTCAGGTACGGAATGAGGTTCCGCCCGGCGCCTTGCAGCACGATGCCGACGTCCCCGGAGCGCATCCGGTCCAGCTCGTTCTCCGTCATGGTGGCGACGTTGTGCTCACCGATCTGCAACCGCCCGGCGCTCGGGGTGAGCAGGCCGCCGCACAGCTGGAGAAGCGTCGACTTGCCAGCACCGGACGGCCCGAGCAGTCCGACCATTTCACCCGGCCGGACAGTGATCCCGATACCGGACAATGCAGCGACGTCATGTCCGTGGGCACGGTAGATGTGGACGAGGCCAGTAGTAGTGATCGCCAGACCGGTCATGTGAGCTCCTCCCGGATTCGGCTGTAGCTGGAGCGTCTGTTGACTTCGGTACCGAGGAGAAGCGTCACAGCCGACAGGAGCGCGGTACCAGCGAGCCAGAGAAGCACAGCGACCGGCCAGTTCGTACTGAGGTCCAGAGGTACCGGTCCGCTGCTGCTGGCGAACAAGGGGATCAGTGGAAGCGCCACATGTGCACCTAACAGTCCACAGGCCGTTCCGAGTAGGACGGCTAGTGCCACCGGTCCTGTCTGTTCCCAGCGTGCGGCCCGTCCTGTTGTCGCGGACGGTACGCCCGTGATCTGCAGGCTGGCGTAGTCCTGCGCCCGGGAGCGCCACGACGTGACCACAGTGAGCAGTAGTACGACGATTGCCAGTACCCAAGCGGCTGCACCGACGACTGGAGTCAGTTGTAAAGCCAGTGCGCTGGCGGATCGCCCGTACGACGCGATCCGGTCGCCTCGGCGGTCGATCAGCTCGGCAGTCAACCCTTGCTTGGCCAACTGCGCGGTGATCATGTCGACGTTCGCCAGGCCGTCCTTGTTCAGCCAGACCTGGAAATCGGTCTGGCCCGCGTCGACGGCACCACCCAGCCGACGGGCGGTTTCGAGATCGACAACCGCGGTGCGATCGCCGTACCGGTTGACCGGCGCTTGCAGACGATCGATCCGGGACAGCAGGAGCGGCGTACTGTCGACTGTCGGACTGGTGGTGTCGTTGGCGGTGTAGCGGTACTCCGGTGTGATCAGTGCGGGCACCACCGGCGGTACGGTCGAGTACTGCAGGAACTGGTCGTTGCCGTAGCTCTTCATCGCGATCGTCAGCGCGCCGCCCGGTTTGGCAGTCGCGGATCCCTGGTCGGACTGTAGTTCCTGGAGCGGCCGCCAGGCATCGGGCTTGCCCAATGCGAGGTGTGGGTTGTCGTCGCTGGCCAGGTTGCTGATCATCAGCTCGCCTTCCAGCCCGACCGAGTCGAGAGTTTCGCGACCGATCCCGAGCCGCAGCAGGTCACAGCCGGCCTGACACTCCACGGCTGCCCGCAGTACGACCGGTTTGGTCGCCGGGAAGCGCAGCGGCGGGAAGGAGACCAGGTACCGGGCGCCGTCGCGATGACTCACCACGTTCGCCCGCAGGATGAGCGACTTGGGTGCGCCGGAGCCGATCGTGTCACCGTTCCCGTCGCGGGCGACCAGCGCCTTGATCGCGCCGGCCGAGACGGTCGCGGTCAGCTGCGATCCCTTGAGCTCGATCGGTGCCGGGTCACTCGGTGCCGTCAGCGCCTGCCAGCCCTGGGCGTCGGTGAGCTGATCGCCGCGGAACGCGATCCGGCGGAAGCTGTCCGGCTCGATCATCGCCGTCCGCAGCGCGTCGGGGGAGCTGGGCCGGGCGACCACGACCGGCGTAAGCCAGCGCCGGTCCGGGTCGAGCTTGTTCACAGTGCCGAGGAAGTCCGCGAGGTAGAGACTGTTCATCCGCAGTACGCCCTCGGCGCCGGTCTCGTAACCGGACCGGCTGTCCCGGTTGCGCGAGCCGACCGACGCAGCCTGACCGGCGAACGCCAGCAGCGCGGCGGCGACGGCTGCGGCGGCGACGATCCGCGTCACCGCCGGGCGGCGCGAGATCTGCAGCGTACCCAGCGCGAGACCGAGCCGGCCGCGGCGAAGTGTGCGGCGACTGATCAGACCAGCTGCCGGCAGGAGTAGATGCGCGAACATCAGGCCGACCGCGAGCGCCAGCAGCGCGGGTGTCAGGACGGGGAGTGGACCTCGGCCATCGCCGGTGATCGCCGCGATCAGACCGGCGGCGGCGAAGGCGATGATGCACAGGTCCGCGACACCGATCGACCAGCCGCTTCGGCGGGACGCGACCCGCCGAAGCAGGGTAGAGATTGGCTGCCGGACACCGCCGCGGACCTGGAGCAGCACGACAACGAGCGCGACTGCCGCTGCCACGACGGCGGCGACCGGTACGGTCCACGGAAGTTCGATCGGCGCGCCGTACCGGAGCCAGGTCGCGCGGGCAATCAGGAGTACGCCGAAGCCCGACGCCGCGCCGAGCACTGCGCCGGCCAGGACCGGAAGCCCCAGCTCGATCGCCAGCCCGCGTTGCGTACGGCGAGCCGACGAACCGCGCAATCGGGACAGCGCGATCTCGGGCCGCCGCTGGTCGACCACGGCCGCCAGTGCGAGCGCGAGCACGACGACCGCGAACAACGCGACCTGCACCATCACCAGCGGAATGATCGTGGTCGCCTGGTTGCGATCGGCCTGGATCTGATCGATCAGGGTGACCAGCGACGAGGTCGTCTCGACCGGGAGGCCGCGCTCGGTCGCGTTCCCGTTCACGGTCCGGGTCGCGTCCTGGAGCCGGGCCAGGTCATCGAGGCGCGCCACGCCGGGGATCGGGCGGATGTCCGAGGTGACCCGCGGCGCCCAGGCCGCGCCGAACGTCGTACGGACCGTGAGCAGCTGATCCGACGACCCCGGGTCCTTGTCGGTCGGCGGATGCGAATGCCCGGTCGGATAGTCACCGAACCAGTAGTCGCCGCGCGGCTCCTTCGGCCGGTAGAAGCCGACGATCCGCAATCGACCGCTCCGCCCGCTGTCCGCACCCGCGCGCAGTGTCATCCCGACCCGGAAGTCCCAGGCCGTCTCGTCGCCGGCGGCCGCGATCACCTCGTTCGCCGCCTGCGGGCAGCGACCCTCGGTGACCACGAGTTGCGCGCAGAAGCCGTCGCGCCAGCGCAGCCGGGCGGTGTTGGCATCCGCGCCGTTGCTCCAGGTGATGTCGCTGAGGTAGCCGTGCACGGGCGGGGTGAAGAGCGGGCGTACGTCGGCCGGTACGAGCTGATCGAGCGTCTCCGGACGCACGTCCTGACCCGGTTTGGCGGCGATCAGCCAGGACGCGGGCAGGCGCTGCGTGGACAGCGTCTCGGTCATCACGGTCTGTTCGACCGCGCGGGCGAACCACGGTCCGAAGACCGCGCAGGTCCCGACCAGCAGGCTGATCCCGGTCAGTACCAGGGCTTGCGCCCAGCGGTAACGCAGCGCGCGTCGCAGGAACATCGAGCCGTACCCCCCAAGCCTCATGGATGCCCGCCGAATGTACGGAAAGTTTCGGTTCCGGCGGAGGGGGACGGCAAAATGTCACATTAATGTTGTCTAGGCAGGAATCATTGGAGGGCGCAGGCGACCGTCGCGGGGTGCTGCCCGGCGTGGCCGGTCCCGGCGGTAGGTTCGGGGTATGCGTGAATCTCAGCTCGGTGACCTGACCGTTTCCAGTCTCGGCCTCGGCTGTATGGGCATGTCCCAGTCGTACGGGGTCCGGCCGGACGAGTCGGAGTCGATCGCCACCCTGCACGCCGCGATCGACGCCGGCTGCACCTTCATCGACACCGCCGACGTCTACGGCGACGGTGAGAACGAGGAGCTCGTCGGCCGCGCGCTGGCCGGACGTCGCGACCAGGTCGTGCTCGCGACCAAGTTCGGCTTCAAGCTGTCGGCCGCGTCCGCGATCGAGGTGCCGACGGCCGTAGACGGCTCGCCGGAGTACGCCCAGGCCGCGCTGGACGCTTCGCTGCGGCGGCTCGGGGTGGATCACGTCGACCTCTGGTACCTGCACCGCCGTGACCCGCAGATCCCGATCGAGGAGACCGTCGGCGCGATGGCCGAGCTGGTGGAGGCGGGCAAGGTGCGGTACCTCGGCCTGTCCGAAGTGAACGGCGAGACGGTGCGGGCGGCGCACGCCGTACACCCCATCAGCGCCGTGCAGAGCGAGTGGTCGCTGTGGACGCGCGACCCGGAAACGGTGGTGCTGCCAACGCTGCGTGAGCTGGGGATCGGGTTCGTGCCGTTCAGCCCGCTCGGGCGCGGGTTCCTGACCGGGCAGATCACCTCGCCGGACGACTTCCCCGAGGACGACATGCGGCGCGGGCTGCCGCGGTTCCAGGGCGAGAACTTCCAGAAGAACCTCGACCTGGTCGCGCAGGTACGGACCCTGGCCGCCGCGAAGGGGGTCACGCCGAGCCAGCTCGCGCTCGCCTGGTTGCTTGCGCAGGGCAATGATGTGGCACCGATCCCGGGCACCAAGCGCCGTTCGTACCTGGCCGAGAACCTCGGCGCGCTGGACGTCACCCTGACGCCGGACGAGCTGGCCGGCCTGGACGCGGCCTTCCCGCCCGATGCGGTGGCGGGGCAACGGTATACCGACAGCGGAATGAACCTGGTGGGCAAGTGATCGGACTCACCGGATCGACCGGCCAGCTGGGCTCCCGGATCGCGGAGCGGCTCGCCGGTCAACCGCTGCGGCTGATCGTGCGCGATCCGGCCCGGGCGCCTCAGTTGCCCGGGGCATCGATCGCACAGGCGGCGTACGGGGAACATGCCGCGCTGCTGTCCGCGCTGGACGGCGTCGACGTACTGATGTTGCTCAGCGCAACGGAATCGGCCGATCGGGTTTCCTTGCACAAGGCAACTGTCGACGCGGCGGTGGCGGCCGGTGTGCAACGGATCGTGTACACGTCGTTCGTCGGCGCGGCGCCCGGCGCGACATTCACGTTCGCGCGCGACCACTGGCATACCGAGCAGCACATCCGGTCCAGCGGCGTCGACTTCACCTTCCTGCGGGACAACCTGTACCTCGACTTCGTGTCCGGCGGCGTCGGCGCGGACGGCGTGATCCGCGGCCCGGCCGGCGACGGGCGCGTGGCTGCCGTGTCGCGCGACGACGTCGCCGCGGTCGCCGCTGCGGTCCTTGGCTCGGACGGTCACTCGGGCGCGACGTACGACCTGACCGGCCCAAGCGCTTTCACGTTGACCGAAGCCGCCGCTGTCCTGTCCGAGGCCTTGGGGCGCGCCGTTCGGTACGAGCCGGAGACGCTCGACGAGGCGTACCGCTCCCGCGAGTCGTACGGCGCGCCATCCTGGGAAGTAGCTGGTTGGGTGACCTCGTACGCCGCCATCGCCAGCGGGGAACTGTCCCAGGTGTCGACCGCCGTCCAGGAGCTCACCGGCCGCCCGGCGACCAGCCTCGAGGAGTATGTCGGTCGCGGGTGAGACAATAGGGCGTGCCGCTCTACCGGGATCAGGCGATCGTGCTGCGTACCCAGAAGCTGGGTGAGGCGGACCGGATCGCCACGCTGCTGACTCGCGCGCACGGCAAGGTCCGTGCGGTCGCGAAGGGCGTCCGGCGTACGTCGTCCCGGTTCGGCGCCCGGCTGGAGCCGTTCAGTCACGTCGACCTGCAGCTTGCCACCGGCCGTACGCTCGACGTCGTCACCCAGGCGGAGTCGATCGCGGCGTACGGCGAGGGCATCGTCGGCGACTACGCCAGGTACACGGCCGGCACCGTCCTGCTGGAAACCGCGGACCGCCTGGTCGTCGAGGAGAAGGAGCCTGCCACCCAGCAGCACCTCCTGCTCGCCGGCGCGCTCCGCGTCCTGTCCACCGGCGAACGCGAACCGTCACTGGTCCTCGACGCGTTCCTGCTCCGCTCGCTCGCGATCGCCGGGTACGCGCCTTCTTTCGACGACTGCGCCCGCTGCGGCGAACCAGGCCCGCACCGGGCCTTCAACCCAGCCTCCGGCGGCATGGTCTGCACCTCCTGCCGCCCACCCGCCTCAGCCATGCCCGCCCAGGCCACCGTCGCCCACCTGGCCGCCCTCCTCACCGGCAACTGGCCCGCCGCCACCCAAGCCGACCCCAAAACCCGCCGCGAATCCACCGGCCTGATCGCCGCCTTCTTCACCTACCACCAGGACAACCAACTCCGCTCCTTCCCCCACCTGGACCTAACCCCCGGAGGCCCCTGATGCCAGACCGCGCCGTACCAGATCGCGCCGTGGACCGTCTCGACGCCGGCAAACGACGCAAACTGGACAATCTGGTCGCCTCCTGGCGGATGGAGAACATGACACTGAGCGACCCAGAAATCGACATCCTGGCCCGCTACCTCCTCGGCGAAATCACCACCGACGAACGCACCCGCCTCCTGAACGAACTGCGCTGATGGCAACGTTCGAAAACTGGGGCGATTACTTCTGGCCCGGCCAGATCGACGACTGCCTGATCAACAGGCTCGGCATCCACGACGCCGACACGCTCAAGGACGAGGAACGCCTCCGGTCCGCGGAGCGCGGCACCGAACTGATCGCCGGCGACGTCGAGATCCCGCAAACGTTCGACCTGGACCACCTGCGCGCCATCCACCGGCAGCTCTTCCAGGACGTCTACGACTGGGCCGGCGAACTGCGCGCGACCGAACTGGTGCGGCCCTCGAAGGATCCGGACGCGCCGGGGCACGAGTTCGTCAAACCCGAAGACCTTGAGCGCCTGGCGCCGGTGCTCTTCGCCCAGCTCGGTGATCCGGCCGAGCTGCGCGATCGGCCGACGGCAGAGGTCGTCGACGTACTGGCCCGGACTTACGCCGGCGTGAACGTCCTGCACCCGTTCGTCGAGGGCAACGGCCGGACTCAGCGGATCTTCCTGGACCACGCCGCGGAGGCGGCCGGCTACCGGATCGACTGGACTCGGATCGCCGACCGGCAGAACGAGATCATGTCCGAAGCCTTTGGCGTCGGTCCCGAGCCGGTCCGCGCGGCCTTGACGGAGTGCATCGAGCCACTCGGCGGCGACGACGACCAGGCCCGGCAAGACACGCAACACGCTCTGCGCCTGACCACGTCCGGCTTGGCCACACCGTCGGGCTCCGCGCCGTCAGGTCTGCCCGCACCGACGGGGTCCGCGCCGGCAACCTCACAAGCTCCGGCCGCCCACCGCTACACATCCCCGACCCGCACCCAGCCCGAACGCCAGTAGCCGCACCGACCGCATCGACCCACCCCTTCGGCAGGATCGCCGCGCCACCACATCCACCGCGCCTACCGCATCGGCCGGTGGGGTGCGGGCGGCTGTTACTTGCCTTGGTCGGGGTCTTTTGTCCTCTCGGTGCTCTGGGATTGGCCCGCGGACTTGCGTGCTTCTGGCGTACTCGTCGGCGCCCGCACCTTGCCCGGTTGTGCGACCCCGTCGAGGGCGGCGTGCTGCGCGGTGCCCAGCGCGCTGTCCGTACGCAGCTCACTGCCCGCCTGCTGCACGTTCTCCGTCAGGGCGGGTGAACTGCCGCGCTGGTCCGGCGGTACGGCCGCGTTGAGGTTCTGGGCGAACTCCTGCAGCTCCCGCCCTTCCGCCATCGTGTCGATCAACGCCGACATCGTCCGCGGATCGCGCCGGCTGCGGTCGAGCATGGTCTGGAGGCCGGCCCGTACCTGCTCCGGATTCTCCTCGAGCTTGCGACTCAGGAACTGGTTCACGCTCTCGACCCGCATCGCGTTCGGGCCAGTGGTGGGCGGATCGAAATCCTTGAGATTGTTCGTGACCAGTACGTCCGACTGGCTGTGCACGGCCCCGGCCAGTACGTGCTTGTCCTTCGGGTCGGCCTGCATCTGATCCTGCAACTGCTGCGGCGGCACCTCGGTCATCGCGTCCTCGAACGCGCGATTCATCAGCGAGATACGTCGGTCGATCGCCGTCTCCGACACCCCCGGCGGGCGGTTCCGGCGCATCTCGTCGATCACGTGCTGCGTCCAGCGCGGTTCGAAGACGCCCTCGTCGGCCAGCGACAGCATGATGTCGTTGGTCTGCTGCCCGCGGATCACGTTGGCGTCCAGGAACGCCCGCTCCGGTCTCCCCGCGCCCGGCGAATACGCTGACTCGGTCACGAGGACGACTCACCGTCATCGTCGTACCCGTCGGCCAGCATCTCGTCGAGAACGGCCCGCCGCCGCTCCCGGCGTTCGTTGTCCCACTTGATCACGTCGGCCAGCTGAACCCAGTCCACATGCTCACTGGACCGGAACGGCACCGCGCCCTGCCCCACGTTCTTCCGCAGGTCGTCGCGCCCCATCCCGATCGCATCAGCCGCCTCGTCAACCGGCAACTCGGCCCGCAACGGCACCACCTTCACCGCCCGCCCGGCCCGCATCGCCTCCAGCACATGCTGCACCGCCCGGTACACCACCGCCGGAATCTCCTCCCGCACCCCATCCGGCCCAACCACCGCCGGCCCCCCAGGCGCAACCCGCCGCTCATCCGCATCCAGCAAATAAATCCGCGAGTCAGTCACCGGTCCAGACATGAACCAATCGTAATCTCCCCCCGGCCCACCCCAACCCCACACACGCAAACCGCCCCGCCCCACCTACCCGGCAACTGCGCCCCACCACATACCCGCCATCCACCAATTACGCGCCACCCGCTAATTACCCGCCACTCGCCAATTACCCAGCACTCTCCGCGTACCCGACCTCCGCCGCGTACGCCCTGCCTGCCCCGCCCTGTCCGCCTACCAGGCACCCACCAGGCACCCCGCAGCCTCTCACCGCGCCGCCTAGGAGCACTCTGATTGTTTCGTTGGCGCGATTTGGTCGCCGCCGGCCGGGTCGACCAGGACGGGCACGGCTTCGCCGATTCGTAGCTGGGTGGAGGCCTGCTGGGCCAGGTCGATCTGCCCGGTGTCGCCGAGCGTGCTTTCCCAGGTGATCTTCCACTGCGCCGTCGCCGTCACCGGGTACTTGCAGTTGGCCAGCTTCCGCGACGTCTTCTTGTACCGATGCCCACAATCAGGCGAGTCCTTCACACCCATCGCCACGGTGTACGCGGTCCCAGCCCCTTCACACCGCACCACCTGGCCATCTCCCAACGCCCAGTTGACCGCAACCACCTGCGCCCTCGCGGTCACGGACAACCCAGGCACACTAGCCACCCGCTCAATCGGCCCCCACGTGTTGTCCGTCTTCGCAACCCACAACCAAACCGGCATGTTCACCAGCCCAACCTCCCCAACCCCAGGCACACTCCGCACCAGAGGCGGCCTCAACCGCATCGCCGCAACCGCCCGGTACACCAACGTCAACGGATCAACCACCACGGTGTCAGGCTCCCCAGGCAACCAAACCCACTTGGTCACCAGGTGCTTGCCGCCGGCGTACCCCTGCTGCCGTACGCACGCCCAGATGCTTCCGTCTGTGTGGCCCTCCCAGCGCGCATCGGTGTACGGCGGCTGTGGTTCCTCGCGCCGCATGTAGCACTGCTGACCGTTCGACCAGTTTCCCAACTTGGACGTACAGGCCTGTGCGCCGCCGTTGAACTCACATACGCGCTTAACCTGCTTTCCTCCTTCGCCGTCCTTCCCTGGCGTCGCGGGCTTTCCGGGGTCGTCCAGGTCTGACGAGACGATGAATCGGCACTTCCCGAAGACGTCGCAGACCTTCTCCAGCTGCGGATCAGACACCGTCGAGGCCGGATCAGCGGCTGCTACACCACCCGTGACCGACAGAACGAGTGCCGACGCGAGGAACCCCCAGGGCGCGATCCGAATCAGCATGGCTTCGTAGTCTTCTCGTCAACCAGGAACCACATCTTCTGCCCGGTCTTTGCGCTCTTCGCGTACACGAGACGGGACTCGAACCGGTGATGGCTGCCGTTGTCGGAAGCGACCGGTACGGGCTTGCCGCTGGACAGGTACCGCGAGACGACCCGCGAGCTGTCGATGCAACTCGTCAGCTTGACCTCTGGCTGCTCAAGGTCGAGGTTGACCGACCGGACCTCGAGCGACGTGACTGTCGCGTCGCCTGTCTGGTACCAGCCGTGCTCGATCTGGAAGTCGAGCTGCCCGGCGACCGCAGTCATCCAGCTGCCCCCGTTGCCAGCGGTCTCGAGTGCTGAGGTGGTGGCCTTTGCCGGCTGCTTGAAGGCAGCGTTGACCGCAGCCCTGGCCACTGTGTACCTGGCCTTGGCGGCGGTGATGGCGGTTTGTTGCTCTGTGGTCCAGGTTGGGCTGGAGGGGGTGGGCGTGGGGTTCGAGGTGGTGGTCGGAGTGGTGGGGGTGGTGTTGGGCTGGCCGGCTTCGGGGGAATGGGTGCAGGCGGTCAGGGTTAGGAGGGTGAGGGTGGCGGCGGTGAGGAGCGGTTGGCGGGGCATGGGGTTGGGGCTCCGTTCCTGGGTGCGTTTGGTTAAGGGTTGCATACGGAGGGTGTTCGGAGCGGGGAGTTATCCACAGGTTGCAGGTTGCTGTGGGGGGTGGTTGGCGGGGTGCCAGGGAGGGTGGATCGGGTGGCGGGGGTGGATGGGAGACTTTGAGGTATGTCTCCTATTGGGCGTCGGCGGGCACGGGTGGTTGGGACGGGCGCGGCGGAGAAGAAGGTGGTGGTCGCGCCGGAGCCGCATCCTTCGGGGGCTCGGGTGCCGGGGGTGCCTCGGGAGTTGGTGCCTCGGCATGTGGCGATCGTGATGGATGGGAACGGGCGGTGGGCCAAGCAGCGGGGGCTGGCGCGGACCGAGGGGCATCGGGCCGGTGAGGCTTCGTTACTGGATGTGATCAAGGGCGGCATCGAGATCGGGGTGAAGTACATCTCGGCGTACGCGTTCTCCACCGAGAACTGGGCCCGGTCGCCGGAGGAAGTGCGCTTCCTGATGGGGTTCAACCGCGAGGTGATCCACCGGCGCCGCGACGAGCTGGACGCGATGGGCGTACGGGTGGTGTGGTCCGGCCGGCGCCCGCGCTTGTGGAAGAGCGTGATCGACGAACTCGAGTACGCCCAGGAGCGTACGAAGGACAACGACACCATCACCTTGCAGTTCTGCGTGAACTACGGTGGCCGGGCGGAGCTCGCGGACGCGATGCGGTCGATCGCGCGGGATGTTGCCGAGGGCAAGCTCAACCCGGACCGGATCACCGAGAAGACGATCGGCCGGCACCTGTACGCGCCGGACATCCCCGAGGTCGACCTGTACATCCGGCCCTCGGGTGAGCAGCGGACCAGCAACTTCCTGATCTGGCAGCTCGCGTACGCGGAAATGGTCTTCCTGGACACGCTCTGGCCCGATTTCGACCGGCGCGATCTGTGGCGGGCGATCGAGCTGTACGCGCAGCGGGACCGCCGGTACGGTGGCGCGATCCCGAATCAGGTTGCCGCCGACAACTGAACCGCCGAGAACTGAGCCGCCGGCAACTGAGTCGTCAGCAAACCCCGGGAACCGGAATGACCGGCGCGCCGTCTAGTCTCGATGTGGCAGTAGACGACACGAACGGGGACGGTAACGTGCAGGATCAGCCCGCGGAGGAGACTCCGCAGCAAGCGGTCGAACGGCAACTCCGGGCGGCCCAGGAAGAGGTCCGGCAGGTAGCCGAAAAGATGCGCGCCGCCCTGGCCGAGAACGAACAGCGCACGAAGGAAGGCACCGATGGCTGACGAAGCGGCGTACGCTCAGCACGTCGAGGCGATCGCGACCGCGATGGCGAGTACCCGCGGGCTGCTGGACGCGCTGTCCGACGACCTTGACCCGACGAAGCTCGGCGCGGCCCTCGGGCGTCGGCTGGATGATGCCACGCAGCTGGGCGCCGTGACCGGATTGCTGCAGCTCGAGGGCGAGGCCCGGAACGCCTACGCGGCGCGGGGCGGTGAGGATGTCGAGACGCGGGCCAGGCGGGACGACAAGATCGCGGCCGCCGATGCCGCGGTGCGGACGTCGTACAGTTCCGCGCAGGAAACGGCGGCGAATCTGGGCAAGATTCTCGGGCAGGTGCGGGACCGGCTGGCCGCCGACGACCAGCAGCTGAAAGAGACCGTCGACGGTCTCGACAAAGGCCTCGACCAACTCAATCAGCTCGAGCAGTTGACTGGCCGGAAGGGTGCCGCGTCGAGGCAACTCGGTGAGGGCCTGGTCGAGCTCAAGCGTGCGGCCGAGAACGCCCGCGAAGAGCTCGAGAGTGCCGGCAAGGAGCTCGGCCAGGCGCGGCGCGCAGTGTCCGACCTGGCGAAGACGCAGCAGCAAGCTGGCGGTAACGCGCACTCGCGCGCGGTGACGGACGCCTCAGTGGATGCGCAGCGTGGGATCAGGAGCGCGCGTGGTGCGGTTCAGTCGCTGCACGAAACTTTGAGCCGGGGCGAGGGGCGCCGATCCGAGACCGTCGAGCTCGCGATAACCATGGCCAACACGGCCGCTGAGGCCGCCAGGAAGGCAGCCGAGCAGCCGGCGCCCGAAAACACCGGGCCCGCCGGCGGGCCCGAGACCTCCCGGATCCCTCAAACCGCCGCGCCACAAGAGGTCGCCGGCACCAGGCTCGAGACCTCCCGGTTCGAGGCCGCCGCGCCACAAGCGGTCTCCGGCAGCAGGCTCGAGAGCTCCCAGTTCGAAGCCGCCGGGCAGCAGGCGGCCGCGCCGCAGGCGGCCGCGCCGGTGTCGCGGATCACGGAGCTACTCGCCCCGCCGCCGCAAGCCGCCGAGCAAGCGACCGCACCACAAGCCGCTCAGCCATCGGCCGCTCAGCCGCAAGCCGCTCAGCCTCAAGCCGCTCAGCCGCAAGCTGCTCAGCCGCCGGCTGCCGAGGTGCAGGCCGCTGCGGTGGAGGGTGATCCGGAGTTGGCGGCCTCGTTTCGGGCGGCTGGGTACTCGGCCTCGAAGTTCGGGCCGGCTACCGCGGCGCAGTCACCGGCTACCGCGGCGCAGTCACCGGCTACCGCGGCGCAGTCGCCGGTGGATCCGCGGGTTGCGTGGGCGAGTGGGCAGCCGATGGGTGAGAACTCGATGGGGGCGAAGGAGTACCGGCCGGAGTCAGGTACGCAAGGGCGGGACAACCACCGCGACAGCCGCTGACACGCAGCCGCTGACGCGCAGCCGACGGCTGGCCGAAGCGGCGGCTGGTCCGCGGCGGTGGGTCGGCTTGAGGCGGCGGCTGGTCCGCGGCCTTGGGTCGGCTTGAGGCGGCGGTTCGGCTCGGAGGTGGCCGGTCGGTGGGTGGTCCTGGGCCGTGGGTCAGCGGCCGGGGGACGGGAGTAGGCCGCGTTCTATGGCGACCGTCACTGCGTGGGTTCGGTCGTCGACGTCGAGTTTGGCGAACAGGCGTTGAAGGTGGGTTTTTACGGTTGCTTCGCCGATGAAAAGTTCGCGGCCGATTTCCGCGTTGCTCAGGCCGCGGGCGACGGCTGCCAGGACCTGCAGTTCGCGCGGTGATGGTGCCGTGGCGGTCGTCGGCGCCGGTGCTCGTAGGCGCGACATCAAGCGGGCCGCGACCGGCGGGGCGAGGACTGTCTCGCCGCGGGCGGCGGCGCGGATTCCGTTCAGCAGCTCGGTGTGCGGGGTGTCCTTCAACAGATAGCCGGCTGCTCCGGCCTCGACCGCGTGCAGGATGTCGGTGTCGGTGTCATACGTCGTCAGCACCAAGACCCGAGTCTCCGGGTACCTGGAAACGATCGCCCCGGTAGCGGCGACCCCATCCATCCGGGGCATCCGCAGATCCATGAGTACGACATCCGGCCGCGTCGACTCGACGATCGCCAGCGCCTCCGAACCGTCACCGGCCTCGCCGACGACCGTGATGTCCTCGGTCACCGACAACATCCCACTCAGTCCGGACCGCACCACCGGATGATCATCGACCACCAGAACCCGAATCACTCACCCTCCCGCAACGCCACAACCACAATCAATCACGCCCACCCGCAAAGCCGTCACGCGTCCTCCTGCAGAGCCGGCACCAGTACCTGGACCCGCGTACCCCGCCCAGGCGCGCTCTCCACCTGCACGGATCCGCCCGACTCCTCGACCCGCCCCCGCATAGCGTTCAACCCGAACCCACCGGACTCAGCACCAGGCGTGAACCCGGTCCCGTCGTCCCGGATCTCGATCCACACTCCATCAGCCGACAACCCCAGCGTGATCAGTACCTGGGTAGCAGCAGCATGTTTGCGTACGTTGGCCAGCGCCTCCTGGGCGGACCGCAGCAACACCACCTGCTGCGCTTGGGGCAACGCCGTGACCTCCTCATCGGCAAGGTCCAACGCGACCTTCACGTCCACGCCGGTCTCGGCCGCGAACCGTTCCGCCTGCCGCCGCAGCACTTCGGTCAACGTTGCCTCTGACAACGCAACTGGGGTGAACGCGGCAACCAACGCCCGCGCCTCCGCCAGGTTCTCCCGAGCAGTGTCCTCGATCGCCGCCAACCGAGCCGCCGTCCCGGACGTGCCACCACGCGCCAACTCGGCCGACGCGGCCTGGGACAGCATCACGATGCTCGTCATGCCCTGAGCGAGGGTGTCGTGGATCTCCCGCGCCATCCGCTCCCGCTCCGCCATCACGCCCGCACTGTGGTGCGCCTCGGCCAACTCGTCCCGCGCCGACTCGAGCTGTTCAATCAGTTCGGCGCGCTGCTGGCTCTGCGTGATCACCTTCTCGATCCAGATACCGAACAGCAGGCTGACGACCAGACTGACCAGCATCCACGGCAGGATGCTCCAGAACGCGCTCCAGCCCCACCCCGCGCTCCACAGCTGTGCGGTACCCACCCCGACGACCAGGAGCAGGCTGAGCCCGATCCCTTCGCGGACGTCCTCGCACAGCAACCAGATCTGCGCCGACGCGATGAACATCAGGAACACCGACTGCGGGTACAGCCCGATCAGCATCATCAGTGCCGCGATCAGCACCAGCCGATACGCGTACGACGGGAGCTTCCGCCGCGACCGCACCGCCGGAAGACCGATGAACTGGTACGCAATCCCCAGCACCACCGCCGTACCCAAGTACATCAACTGCCGCGTACCACTGAGGTCGCCGGTGAACGACAACCCCACTGTCATCACCAGCAGCACCCAGAACACGATGTGCCACCCGGTGATTGCCCGGGTCCACACCGGTTGTCCGGCGCCGCTGCGTGTGCTGTCCACGGACCCCATCTTCCTCCACACCAGAACCCACACACGAGGCCCGGTCCAGGCGGGAGCCCAGGACAAGTCGGTACGGCGCTCCGCGCGAGCGGGCGCCGTACCGGGGAACTCCTTCATCAGCCGGCGTCCCGGCGGGTCCAGCGGAACAGCCGCTGCGCAAGGAACAGCCCGACGACCAGCCAGACCGACAGCACGATCGCACCGGTGCCGAGCTGCCACGAACCACCCGGCTCGTTCACCTCGTACCCGTCCGGCAGGAACACCGACCGCATCCCCTGGGCAAGCCACTTCAGCGGGAAGAACTCCGACACCGTACGCATCCACGCGGGCAGACTGCTGTACACGAAGTACACACCGGAGATGAACTGCAGCAGCAGGACCACCGGGGTGACGACAGCGGGCGCACCCCGGCCGGACTTGGGTACGACCGAGAATGCGATGCCCAGCACCGAACCCGATGCGGTACCGAGTACGAAGATCCAGACGAACCGGAGCCACTTCGACGGCTCGGTGGGGATGTCGACGCCGAGCAGTAGTCCGGCGATCGCGAGCAGTAGCGCGAACTGCAGGACCGAGGTGACCAGGACCAGGCCGATCTTGCCGATGAAGTACGACTGCGGCGACATCGGCGTACCGCGCAGGCGCTTGAGGGTGTCCTGGTCGCGCTCGACCGCGATCGCGATCGCGAGCGACTGGAAGCTGGTCAGGAAGATGCCGGAGGCAATCATTCCGGGGGTGAAGTAGGTGGCGGCGGTGACGCCGCCGGAGAAGTCGGTGCCGCTGAAGACGGCGGAGAAGATGCCCAGGAAGATGATCGGGAAGAAGAATGTGAAGATCAGCTGCTCGCGTTCGCGGAAGAACTCCTTCACCTCGATCCCGGTCCGGGACAGTCCGACCTTGAGCGGCGACGGCAGTACGGCACTCACTTGAGCGCTCCTTCCAGGGCCGGGGCGGTGGCGTCCACCGAACCGATGAGTTCCAGGTAGATGTCTTCGAGGCTTGGCCGGCGGACCTGCAGCTCGGGTATCTCGCCGCCGTACTCGGCCAGCAGCCGCGCGACCTCGGCGCTCGGCCGGTCGGTGCGGAGCTCGCGCGGGCCGTCCGCGGCCAGCCAGGAGACCCGCGCGGTGCGGGCACCACGGCCGCCGAGGGTGTCCGGGGTGGCGACCTCGACCATCTTGCCGTTGGCGATCACACCGACCCGGTCGGCCAGGTGCTCGGCCTCGTCCAGGTAGTGGGTGGTGAGCAGGATCGTGGTGCCCTCGGTGCGGAGCTCCTTGATCAATGTCCAGAACTGCCGGCGGGCCTCCGGGTCGAACCCGGTGGTCGGCTCGTCCAGGAACAGCAGCTCGGGGTTGCCGATCACCCCAAGCGCCACGTCGAGCCGGCGGCGCTGACCGCCGGACAGCTTCCGCGTCCGCGTCTTGCGCTTCTCCTCCAGCCCGACCGCGGCGATCACCTCTTCCGGGTCGCGCGGCGACGGGTAGTACCCGGCGAAGTGGTAGACCATCTCCGCGACGCTCAGCTCCGCCTCGTCCCGGCTGCTCTGGGCGACGATCCCGAGCCGCGCCCGCCAGTGCCGGTCGCCGAGCGCCGGGTCGGTCCCGAGCACGCTGATCTCACCTTCGTCGGCCCGGCGATACCCCTCCAGGATCTCCGTGGCCGTCGTCTTTCCGGCGCCGTTCGGGCCGAGCAGGGCGAACACCTCGCCCCGGTGGATGTCGAGGTCGACACCGTTGACCGCGACCTTGTCCGGATACCGCTTGACCAGGCCGCGCACCCGCACTGCGTTGTCGTTCTCCATGCCTCAACCCTCGCGTCCCGCGCCCCTTCCCCGGGAGCCCCACCCGGTGGACCCCATGTCCCCCAACCGGTGGACACGGACGTAACGACAGGAGGTGGTGGACCCGATGGGCGTTCGGCGGCTGGAGTCAGGCGTGGCGGGCGGTATACGTAGGTGACTACGTCCTGTTCTTGGGTACACGGGTAGCGGGGGAGGGGTGGGGCGGTTAGGTTCGGGGGATGGCTCAGACGGTGCGTGGTGTGGTGGCGGCGGGCAAGGGTGCGCCGGTGACGATCGAGGAGATCACGATCCCGGATCCCGGTCCCGGGGAAGCGGTCGTGAAGGTGCAGGCGTGTGGGGTCTGCCACACGGACCTGCACTACCGGGAGGGCGGGATCAACGACGACTTCCCGTTCCTGCTCGGGCATGAGGCGGCCGGGGTGGTGGAGTCGGTCGGTGCCGGGGTCACGGACGTCCAGCCGGGGGACTTCGTCGTACTGAACTGGCGCGCGGTGTGCGGTAACTGCCGCGCCTGCCTGCGCGGCCGGCCGTGGTACTGCTTCAACACGCACAACGCGGAGCAGAAGATGACGCTCGCGGACGGGACCGAGCTGAGCCCGGCGCTCGGGATCGGCGCGTTCGCGGAGAAGACGCTGGTCGCGGCCGGTCAGTGTACGAAGGTGGACCCGGCCGCGAAGCCCGAGGTGGCCGGCCTGCTCGGCTGTGGGGTGATGGCCGGCCTCGGCGCTGCGATCAACACCGGCAACGTGGGCCGCGGTGACAGTGTCGCGGTGATCGGTTCGGGCGGGGTGGGTACGGCCGCGGTGGTCGGCGCCCGGCTGGCGGGTGCGGCGAAGGTGATCGCGATCGATCTCGACGAGCGCAAGCTCGCGACTGCGACCGAGCTCGGCGCGACGCACACGCTCAACACGAAGGGCCTCGACCACGACGGTGTCGTCGCGGCGGTGCAGGAGCTGACCGGTGGGTTCGGCGCGGATGTGGTGATCGACGCGGTCGGCCGACCGGAGACCTGGAAGCAGGCGTTCTACGCCCGCGACTTGGCCGGCACCGTCGTGCTGGTCGGCGTGCCGACGCCGGAGATGCGCCTGGACATGCCGCTGCTCGACTTCTTCGGCCGCGGTGGTTCGCTGAAGTCCAGCTGGTACGGAGACTGTCTGCCGAGCCGTGATTTCCCGATGCTCATCGACCTGCATCTTCAAGGCCGGTTGCCGCTGGACCGGTTCGTGTCCGAGACGATCGCCTTGGAAGAGGTCGAGGACGCCTTCGCGAAGATGCATCACGGCGACGTACTCAGGTCGGTCGTCGTTTTCTGAGCCCGATGAGTTTGCGGTCCGGGGGGAGTACGTACGTTCATGGAGCGTGATGAGTTCGAGGCGCGGGTGGCGCCGTACCGGCGGGAATTGCTGACGCACTGTTACCGGATGCTCGGATCGGTGCACGACGCCGAGGACCTGGTGCAGGAGACCCTGCTCCGGGCCTGGCGGGCGATCGACCGGTACGACGGGACTCGCGCCTCGATGCGTACGTGGCTCTATCGGATCGCGACCAACGTCTGCCTGACCGCATTGAAAGGGCGCGGCCGCCGGGCGCTTCCGTCCGGACTGGTCGGTGCCTCGGACGATGCGCAGGCGCCGATCGAGCCGATGACGGATGTGCCCTGGCTGCAGCCGTTCCCGACCGACCCGGCGGATGCGCTGAGTACGCGGGGCAGTTTGCGGCTCGCACTCGTCGCCGCGATGCAGTACCTGCCGGCGAGGCAGCGCGCGGTCCTCGTCCTGCGTGATGTCCTGGATTGGCCGGCCGCGGAGGTCGCCGAGGCGCTGGAAACCACCACTGCCTCGGTGAACAGTGCCCTGCAACGTGCCCGCGCCCGGCTCGCCGAGATCGACCTGCAGGAAGAGGATGTAGCTGAACCAGCCGAGATCCGTACGGTTGTCGACGACTACGTCCGTGCTTTCGAGGCGGCCGACGTACAGGGCCTGACGCGCTTGCTGACCGAGCGCGTCGTGCTGGAGATGCCGCCCGCGCCGCTCTGGTTCGTCGGGCGGGAGGCGTACGGCGAGTTCATGGAGCGGGTGTACGCGCTCCGGGGCACGGCCTGGCGGATGCTGCCGACCGTGGCGAACGGCCAGCCCGCCGCCGGCGCGTACGTACGCGGCGACGACGGGCGGTTTCAGGCGCACAGCTTGCAGGTCTTCACCGTCGACGGGACGGGGATCAGCCACAACATCACGTTCTTCGACCGGGACCTGTTCGGGTACTTCGGCCTGCCACTACACCTTGAATGAGATCCACAGGTCCGGTGTCGCGTCGGGCTTGCCGGCGATCGGCCGGGTCTCCTGCGTCCACACGTCGCCGGACACCTCGGTCGCGACCCGCTGCCAGAACCGGACCGCCTTCTCGTTGTTCCCCTGGAACGCGACATCGCACGGTCCAGGGTGGTGGGACAGTACTTCCTGCACTGCCCGCAATCCCAGACCACCGCGGCGTACCGGACGCACCATGAAGAACGCGTTCAGTACGTGGACCGGCTGCTGCAGCGCACGCATGAAGCAGAAGCCGACCGGGTTCTCGCCGAGCGACGCCAGGTACCCGGCCCACTCGGGGTCACCGGTCAGGACGTTCTCCAGCCACTCGGTGCGGTAGCTGCCGTCCGGCTTCGGCAGTTGCCCTTGGAACTCGGACATGTCGTGCCGGAACAGCAGCCAGAGCCGCTCCATCACGGTCCGGTCGGAAGGCTCGACGCGACGCACCACAAGATCAGACATTGGTCTCCTCAAAGGGTTCAGAACGCAGCAAAGCCTCCCGCCGGAAGAGTCCGGTAGGAGGCTTACTGTGCACAGTTTATCAACCCTGCGGCGCGGACCGTCCGGCGACCCAGGCCATGTCCGGGTAGCGGTTGCCGATCGGTGCCAGCTTCGCCAGTGAGGCCAGGTCGGCGGCGGACAGTTCCAGCTCGAGCGCGCCGGCGTTCTGCTCCAGGTACCGCCGCCGCTTGGTGCCCGGGATCGGCGCCACGTCATTGCCCTGGGCAAGCACCCAGGCGATCGCCACCTGGCCGGCGGTCGCGTCGTAGCGGCCGGCGATCGCGCGGATCTCGTCGACCAGCGCGAGGTTCGCGTCCAGATTCGCGGCGTCGAAGCGGGGCAGCGTCCGGCGGAAGTCGTCGGCCGCGAGGTCCTTCGGCAGGGCGCCGGTCAGCATGCCCCGCCCGAGTGGCGAGTACGGCACGATCCCGATGCCGAGCTCCCGGCAGGCGGGCGCCACCGACTCCTCGATGTCCCGGCTGAACAGCGACCACTCGGACTGTACGGCGGTGATCGGATGCACCGCGTGGGCCCGGCGGATCGTCTCCGCGGACGCCTCGGACAACCCGAGGTACCGGACCTTGCCCGCCTCGATCAGCTCGGCCATCGCCCCGACGGTGTCCTCGACGGGTACGTCCGGGTCGATCCGGTGCTGGTAGTACAAGTCGACGTGATCGACACCGAGGCGCCGCAGCGACGCGTCGATCGCCGAGCGGACGTACTCGGGTGAGCCGTTCACAGCGTTGGACCCGGTCAGCGGATTGCCGGCAATGCCGAACTTCGTGGCCAGGAACACCTCGTCCCGGCGGCCGGCGATCGCCCGGCCGACGAGCTCCTCGTTGGCGCCGGTGCCGTAGATGTCGGCGGTGTCGAGGAAGGTGATGCCGAGGTCGAGCGCGCGGTGCAGTGTGGCGACCGACTCGGCGTCGTCGGGCTCGCCGTACGCGTAGCTCATCCCCATGCAGCCCAGTCCCAGCCGGCTGACCTCGGCGCCTTGATTACCCAGTTTCATCGGAATCTCCAGTTCATGGCATGGCTCCGCCGTCCGAACGTCGCATCGACGGCCCGGCTGCGTAGCGAGAAGGGTTGTTACGGGGCGGCGGTGCCGCCGTACACGGTGATCTTGTAGTCGGTCACCGCGAGGGCGAGCTGCAGTTCACGCAGCTGCCGCTGGATGCTCGCCCGGTGCTCCTGCATCAGCGCGAGCCGCTCCGGCTCGGTGTCCGGGCCCTGCTGTACGAGCTGCAGGTAGTGGCTGATCGCGCCGATCGACATCCCGGAGGCACGCAGCCTGGTGACGAACACGATCCGCGCCATCGCCTGCCGGTCGTAGCTGCGGTGACCCGCCGCGTCCCGGCCGACGCTGACCAGGCCGACCCGCTCGTAGTACCGCAGGGTGTGCGCGGTGAGGGCGGTGAGCTCGGCGGCCTCGGCGATCGACAGCTGCTCGGGCAGATCGTCGGGGAGCTCGAGCAGGTGCAGCAGGTCCGGATCGACCGGGGGCAGCTCGGAGCGGTGGTCCAGGATCGCCTGCCGGCGGTCCGGGGCGGTGAGCAGGTCGGTCGCGTTCATGTCTTCGACCGTACGCCTTTGAGTGCGCTCAAACGCAAAGGTGACCTGCGACACAGGTTAGGTGTTCTGGCACTCCTGGCAGGTGCCGAAGATCTCCAGGGTGTGGCTGATGTCGGTGTACCCGTGCTCGGCCGCCACCTTGTCGGCCCAGCGCTCCACGGCCGGCCCTTCGACCTCCACGGTGCGGCCGCAGTTGCGGCAGACCAGGTGGTGGTGGTGACCCTTCGAGCAGCGCCGGTACGCGGTCTCGCCGTCGGCGGTGCGCAGTACGTCGACCTCGCGGGAGTCCGCGAGCGCCTGCAGAGTGCGGTAGACGGTGGTCAGGCCGACCGCCTCACCGGCGGACCGGAGCTCCAGGTGGATCTCCTGAGCGGTCCGGAAGTCGTCGATCTGGTCGAGCGCGTGCGCGACCGCCGCGCGCTGACGGGTCGAGCGTGTTCCGATAGCCACCGTTCCTCCTGTCTTCTCCATGCCGCCTCCCAGTCTCTCAGAACTCAGCAACTCGGCAGCAACTCAGTGCTCGTCCCAGTGATCACCGTGCGCCGCGTGCAGGTGCCCGTCGTGGACGTAGTCGACGTGGTCGCCGTGTTCGACCTTCTGGTGGCCGCAGGCCGGGTTGTGTGCGTGCGGGTGCCCGGCACTGACCACATGCGGTGCCGGAGCTGGTACTCCGACCTCTGGCTCCTCGTCCGCGAGCGGGCGGTTCCGCCCGGCCCTCCGGCGCAGCAGCGTCCCCACCGTGGCGGCTACGACAAAGCCGGCCAGGGCCAGTACGACGATGGTTGCGCCCGGCGCGACATTGGCGTTGTACGAGGTGACGATGCCGGCCAAGCACGCGGCCACACCAATCACACATGCGGTCACGAACGTACTCCGGAACGACCGCGTCACCTGCTGTGCGGTCGCTACCGGAACCACCATGAGTGCACTGACCAGCAGCAGGCCTACTGTCCGCATCGCCACAGTTACTGTCACTGCGGCCATCACAGCGATCACCAAGTTGAGCAGTTGCACGCGGAGCCCAGTCGTACGCGCGAACTCCTCATCCTGGCACACCGCGAACAGCTGGGGCCCTAGACCGATCGCTACTACCAGCACAGCAACAGCCAGGCCGACTACCACGTACAGGTCGCTCTGGGACACCGTAGTGAGTGAACCGAACAAGTAGGTGTTCAGTGTCGCGGCGCCTTGTCCTGCTAGTCCGATGAGCAGTACGCCGCCCGCAATACCGCCGTAGAAGAGCAATGCGAGCGCTACGTCACCAGTTGCCTTGCCACGAGACCGTACTAGCTCAATAGCCGTCGCACCGGCGATCGACACGATCACTGCGGTCAGTACGGGTGCCTGTCCGGTGAGCAGGCCAAGCGCCACACCAGTGATGGCGATGTGCCCGATCCCGTCACCCATCAACGAGAGCCGCCGCTGCACCAGGTACGTACCGATGGCCGGTGCGGACAGCCCGGTGAGCAGTCCGGCGATCAGAGCCCGCTGCATGAACTCCAGCTGAAACATGGTCATGAGGAGAGCCAGCCTGAGTCTTCAGTGGTGTGCGAGTGGTGTACGTGGGCGTGGGTCTGCGAGGCGTGCGGGGGACCGTCGTAGACGATGCGGCCGCGGCGCATCACTACGGAGCGGTCGATCAGTGCGTCCATCGGCCCCAGGTCGTGGCTGACCATTACGACCGTCGTACCGCGCTCGACCCGCTCGCGGATCGCATCCGCGAAGATCTGCTGGCTGGCCAGGTCGACACCCGCGGTCGGCTCGTCCAGGACCAGTAGCTCCGGGTCGGACACCAGGGCCCGCGCGATCAGTACGCGCTGCTGCTGCCCGCCGGACAACTCCGCAACCGCGTCCTTGCGCCGATCGGCCATGTCGACCACTTCGAGCGCGTGCTCGATCGCCTGCTTGCCGTCGGCACCGAGTGGAGCGAAGAACCTCCGCTTCGACAGCAGACCGGACGAGACCACTTCGTACACGGTCGCGGGGACGCCGCCGGCAGCGGTGATCCGCTGCGGGACGTACCCGACGCGGCGCCACTGGCGGAATCGGGGGACCGGGGTGCCGAACAGCCGCACCTCACCCCGAGCCGCCGGCAGCAGTCCGACGACGGTCTTGATCAGCGTGGACTTGCCGGACCCGTTGGTGCCGAGCACGGCGAGCACCTCGCCTTGCCGGACCTGCAGGTCGATGCCTCGTAACACCAGGCGGCCGCCCAGGTCGACCGAAAGATCGGCGACCTGAACGGCCTGGGGGGAGTCGGTTTCGGTACTCACGAGCAGCTGTTGGCCTTCTGGAGTTCGCGCAGGTTCTCCTGCATCAGAGTCAGGTAGGTTTCCTTGGAGTTCGCGTCCGAAAGCCCCTCGATCGGGCTCAGCACAGCGGTTTTGACGCCGACGTCGTTCGCGATCGTGTCGGCCACCTTCGGACTGACCAGCTCCTCGTAGAAGATGGTCGTCACGTGCTGGGCCTTCACGATGTCCTGGACCTCCTTGATCCGGGTCGGGGTCGGCTCGGCGTCCGGGGTGAATCCGGCGATCCCGACCATCGTCAGACCGTACCGCTTGGCCAGGTACGCGAACGCCTCGTGGCTGGTCACGAACGTCTTGAGCTTGCAGTTCGCCAGCCCGGTCTTGTACTCGGTGTCCAGCTTGCCGACCTGATCGAGCAGTGCCTTCGCGCGTTCGTGGTACCCGGTGGCGTTCGCGCTGTCGACGCTGGCCAGCTTGTCCTCGACCGCCTTGACGACGGCCGCGTACCGGACCGGGTCGAGCCAGAAGTGCGGATCGAGCGCCTTCGTGTCGTGCGCGGCCTCGGCGCCGTCCTTGTGCTCCTCGAAGTCGGCGCCGGTCGCCTCCAGTTGCGCGGCCGGGGCGACGTCGAACCCGGCGTCCTTCGCGTTCTGGGCGACCGCCTCGTCGACGGCCGGCTGCAGGTCCTTCTCGTACACGACCAGCTTGGCCGCGGCGATCGAGCCGACCTGCTTCGGCGTCAGCTCCAGATCGTGCGGCTCGACACCGGGGGCGGTCAGGGTGGTGACGTTCACCGCGTCGCCCCCCACTGTGCGGGCGATGAACTCGAGCGGGTAGAACGATGCCACCACGTCGAGCTTGCCGCCGCCGGAACCATTGGCGGTGGCGCCACCGCATCCGGCCAGGGTGATGGTGGCCAGGGCAGTGGCACCGGCGAGGACAGCTCGAAGACCAGATCTCATGACAATCATTTTCATTTAATCGGAACTGATTGTCAAAACAGGGAGTTCACCGATGGGCAGCCGCAACGTCGGGAGGCGGCGTGCCGCCTCCCGTGGCAACCGTTTCCGCAAGCTCGATATTCCGTCGGGCCATGGACATGGGCATGGACACGGGCATGGGCACGGGCACGGCGATCACGTCGTCGACACCTCCGTCGTGGATTCGGACGCGGTGGTGGCCCGCCGGGTCCGGATCGTGGTCGCGGCCGTGCTGATCCCGCTGCTGACCGCGGCCGTGGTGATGATGATCGTGATGTGGCCGGGCGGCGGCGTGAAGGTCAGCTCGTACCAGACCCAGACCGCGCGCGGCGAGGTGACCGTGCTGAAGGCCTGCCCGGACGCGAAGGATCAGTGCGACGAGGCGACGGTCAAGCTGACCTCCGGCCCGGACAAAGGCAAGACCGCGCCGATCCAGGTGCCGAAAGCCGGTCAGTCGCCGATCCCGGTCAAGGTCGGGCAGACCTTGATGCTGGGCGTCCAGAGCGATGCGCAAACGATCGCGGACCGGTACCAGTACGTCGACCACGACCGGAGCAAACCGCTGCTGATCCTGGCGGCGATCTTCGCGGTCGCGGTGGTGGCGCTGTCGCGCTGGCGTGGGTTCGCGGCGCTGATCGCACTGGCGGTGACCGCGGTGATGCTGACCGAGTTCATCCTGCCGGCGATCCTGAAGGGGTCGAATCCGCTCGTGGTCGCGGTCGTCGGTGGGTCGGTGATCATGGCGATAGCGCTGTTCCTGACCCACGGGATCAACGCGGAGAGTTCGATCGCGCTGTCCGGCACGATCGCCGCGCTCGGGCTGACCGTGGTGCTCGGGTGGTTCTTCACCAAGTTCTGCCAGCTCAGCGGGCTGGCCTCCGAGGGTGCGTCCGGGGCCAAACAGTTCGCGCCGCACATCGACCTGACCGGGCTGCTGGTGGCCGGCATGGTGATCGGTGCGTTGGGCGTGCTCGACGACGTCACGGTCACCCAGGCCGCGGCGGTCTGGGAGCTCTCGGCGGCGAATCCGGCGGCAAAGCGCCGTGAGCTGCTCGGCGCGGGGTTGCGCATCGGCCGGACCCACGTTGCCTCGGTGGTGAACACGCTCGTCCTCGCGTACGCGGGCGCGTCCTTGCCGGTGTTGCTGGTCTTCGCCATCCAGGACCTCCCGGCGCAGACCGTGATCTCCACCGAGCTGGTCGCGATGGAGGTGGTTCGCGGTCTGGTCGGCAGCCTCGGCATCATCGCTGCTGTCCCGCTCACTACGGCGCTGGCCGCGATGGCGGTCGCGGATCGCTCCCGCAATCTGGTGGCCGCTTCCGAGTAGAGACGGTGAAAATCAGCCCTTCCCCGGCGGCGCTCCGGCTTCTACAGTGCTGCTAGGTCACGGAAAGTTCGCTCGCGATCACTTTCGGTGGCTACACGGGGTGAGGAGCACTGATGAGGTTTCGTCATCGGGACGGCTCGACCGTCCATCTGGGCTACTGCACGACCGCGCATCCGGCCGCCGAGCTCGACGAGCTGATCGACGGCCTGGACAACTGCGCCGGTGCGGTCCGCAAAGCACTGCGCGTACCGGTGCTCGGCGTCGGACTGTGGTTCCCGAGCCGACTGGCCGATCGGCTGGCCAACTCGCCGTCGTCACTCAGCAAGCTCCGCCGGGCGCTGCACCGCAACCGGTTGGAGGTGGTGACGCTGAACGGCACGCCCCACACGCACTACACCGAGAAGGTCGTCGGTACGAAGCTGTACTGCCCGGACTGGACCGACCCGGAGCGCCTGCGCTACACGCTCGACCTGATCGACGTACTGGCGGACCTGCTACCAACAGATGTGTCGTACGGATCGATCTCCACTGTGCCGTTGGCGTGGCGGATGCCCTGGTCGAGGACACGCAGCCGCACCGCACGGGAGGCCTTCGACCGGGTCGAACAGCATCTGGCGCGTACCGAGAGCCGTACCGGACGGACGATCCGGCTTGCGGTGGAGACCGAACCAGGCTGTGTACTCGAGATGGTCGGCCAAGCAGCCGCATGGCTCGACCGGTACTCCAGTCCGGACAGTGGCGCGTCGCGGATCGGTCTAGGACTGGATGCCTGCCATCTGGCAGTGCAGTTCGAGGAACCGGACGAGGCGTTCGAGCTGCTGTGGCAGGCCGGAGTGGATGTGGTGAAAGGGCAGCTGTCAGTCGCACCGACGCTGGTGGACCCCGCTGATGCGTCTGCTCGGTACATGCTCGGTCAGCTCGGTACGGCGAAGTACCTGCGCCAAGTACGCGAGTGGGGTGGTCCTGGTGTTGATGACATCGATGAGTCGTGGCAGTTGTCCGGACACGCTGCCTGGCGGATGCATGCACATCTGGCAGCGCATGCGGCACCGCCGGCACCGCTGAGTACGACAACCGGCGTACTCAACGACTGCCTGACCAGACTGGTTGGTGGAGGTCATCCGCTCACGCACCACCTGGAGTCCGAGGTGTACGTGTGGCCGCGAGCGCCCAAGAGCCAGCAGTCCTTGGCGAAACGGATCACCAAGGAGCTGGCGTGGCTGCGTGACCGGCTGACTGCACTAGGCCTGGAGGAGCTGCACTAGTCCGGCTTGGTGCTAGACCGGCTGTCTGGTCGGGTCGCTGTAGTCAGGGAGTGGGACCGAGCTGATCGCCTTACCTACTGCATTCTGGGACCAGATCAGTCGTTGTACTGCGGTCGGCAGCTTCGGAAGCACTGCGGCCGCGTGTGGCATCAGTCGGAGCGCCAGTGGCCCGCCGGGGATGATTGTGCTCATCACCTTTGGGCTGACGCGTCGGCTCAGGTCCGCAAGTGGCCGGATGATCCGCTCGTAGTTCCGTAGGCCGGATTGCAAGTCGCTGCGTGCTGCTGCGAGTTCGCCGGCCAGGACGTACGCCGATACGACTGCGAGGCTAGTACCGCCACCGACTGCCGGACCGGGGCAGTAGCCGGCGTCACCGACCAGGCCGATCCGTCCTCGATGCCACGTGTCCAGAGTGATCTGGGAGATCGAGTCGAAGTAGAAGTCTTCGGCCGCCTCCAGGTGCTGCAGCAGCTGCGGTACCTTCCAGCCATAGCTGCCGAACTCCTTGGCCAGTAGGGCTTTCTGCTCGTTCTTGTCGCGGTAGTCGTACTGCAGCTCCGGCGCGCGGAACAGGAAGCCCGCGCGGGTCAGTCCGGTTTGGCGTACGCCGTAGATGCCGACGAGCTTGCCCACCGACAGGTGCGCGAGCGTCCGGTTGCCCAGGTCGAAGAGGTCCGGCATCGAGAAGACAGCCAGGTACCCGCCGAGTGGGCGGAGCAGCGGTGCCTCCGGTCCGAAGGCGAGGCGGCGGACGTTCGAGTGCAGCCCGTCGGCGCCGATCACCAGGTCGAACCGGCGCTCCGTACCCGAGTCGAACGTGACGTCGACGCCGGTGCCGTCGTCGGACATGGTCGCGATCGAGTCGCCGAACAAGTACTCGGTGGTGTCGCGGGTGGTGTCGTACAGGATGCGGGTGAGCTCGCCGCGGAGGATTTCGACGTGGCTGCTGGACAGGCCCGAGTACATCCGGCCGAGGTCGACGTGGACCGGCCGCTTGCCGAACCGCTCGATCGTCAGCGAGTCCAGCCGGGTGCGAGCCGCGTCGATCGGGTCCCAGCAGCCCATCCGGCGGGTGACCTCGGCGGCCGAGCTGAACAGGTCCACCGCGTGCCCGCCGAGACCGTGCCGGAGCGCGGGCGTGCGTTCGACGATCGTCGGCTCGAAACCGTACCGGTGCAGCCAGTGCGCCAGTACCGGACCGGCCACGCTCGCACCCGAGATCAGGACCTTCATGACAACCTCCCGACGTTTGCTTACTTAACGGAAGGTAAGTAAACGGCCGGGCGTTGTCAACGACTTACTTAACGGAAGGTCAGATAATCTTGCCGGTATGCCGAGACAACGGACCGGTGACACCCGGGCGCGGATTCAGCAGACCGCGCTGGACCTGTTCGCCGAGCGCGGCGTGCGGCAGACCAGCCTGCGCGACATCGCGGAACGTCTCGGCGTCACCAAACCGGCGCTGTACTACCACTTCGCGTCCCGCGAGGACCTGCTGAACAGCCTGGTCGAGCCGATGGTGAAGGACTTCGAGGCGTACGCGGCCGAGCTTCGCGCCGCCGCGCCGATCCCGCCGCGCGAACTGTTGGGCTCGTACTTCGACCTCGGCTACCGGCACCGCACGGTGATCCGGCTGGCGATCCGCGACCTGTCGGTGCTGCAGGAACTGAACCTCGCCGACCGCTTCATCGAGTGGCGCGGCGCGCTGGGCGAGCTGCTCGTCGGCAGCAATCCGTCGCTGTCCGACGTGGTCCGCTGCATGGTCGCGTTGGGCGGCCTGTCCGACTGCGCGGTGATGATCGACCACGAACCGGTCGCCGAACTCCGCGAGGCCGCGGTCGAGGCCGCGTACGACAGCCTCGGCCGCCCGTGACTCACGGCCGCCCGCTCGGCCGCCGGTGCAGCGGCTTGTGACTCAGCCGTTGGCGATGCGGGACACCGCGAACAGCAGGATCACCAGAATCGAGAACAACCGCAGGAACCGCGGCCCGGTCGTCACCGCCGGCCAGGACAGGAACGCCAGCCACCCCAGCAGCAACGCCAGCAACACCAACGCCGGCACCCCGACCACCACCGGAGCGAACACTCCGGCCAGCGCCAGCACCAAGGTGATCCCCGGCAACGTCAACTTCGGCGCGGCGTGCAGCTTCGCCACGTACGGGTAGCTGACCTTCGTAACCCGCTGCCGCAACCCACTCACCGACTGACCACTGGGGGAACTCATGTCCCCATTGTTCCAGGTCCTACAGTGTTCTCCGTGTTCGTGGTGATCAGGTTCCGGGTCGGGGAGTCCGAGCAGGCCGGGTTCGGAGAGCGGTTGCAGGCAGCCGTCGACGTGCTCGCCCGGCAGAAGGGGTTCGTTTCGGCCCACACCGGGCGGAACGTGGACGACCCGGAGCTGCTGGCGCTGACGCTGGAATTCGAGAACGTCGGGAGTTACCGGCGGGCGCTGTCGCCGTACGACGTGAAGCTCGCCGCCGTCCCGCTGCTGTCGGAGGCGATCGACGAGCCGACGGCGTACGAAGATTTGCTGATGTAGCACGGATTCGATAGTGCGCGCCGGGGACCGATAGCCTGGTCTCTTCCGTTGATTCGTCTGTGCCTGTTCTGGAGTCCAAAAGTGCCCGTGGAAACCGTCGATGCCGTCGTCAGCCTCAGCAAGCGGAGGGGCTTCGTGTACCCGTGCGGCGAGATCTACGGCGGCACCAAGTCGGCCTGGGACTACGGGCCGCTCGGCGTCGAGCTGAAGAACAACGTCCGGACCCAGTGGTGGCGCTCGATGGTGACCGGCCGCGACGACGTGGTCGGGCTGGACTCGTCGGTGATCCTGCCGACCCAGGTCTGGGAGGCGTCCGGGCACCTGGCCGAGTTCGTCGACCCGCTGACCGAGTGCCAGTCCTGCCACAAGCGGTTCCGCGACGACCACCTGCGCGAGGACTACGCCCGCCGGAAGAACAAGGACGTCGACGACGTCAAGCTGGCCGAGCTCGCCTGCCCGAACTGCGGTAACAAGGGCACGTTCACCGAGCCGCGGATGTTCAACGGCCTGCTGAAGACGTACCTCGGCCCGGTCGAGTCCGAGGAGGGCCTGCACTACCTCCGGCCGGAGACCGCGCAGGGCATCTTCGTCAACTTCGCGAACGTGATGGGCACCGCCCGGAAGAAGCCGCCGTTCGGTATCGCCCAGGTCGGCAAGAGCTTCCGGAACGAGATCACCCCCGGCAACTTCATCTTCCGGACCCGCGAGTTCGAGCAGATGGAGATGGAGTTCTTCGTCGCCCCGGGTTCGGACGAGGACTGGCACGAGTACTGGCTGAAGGCGCGCTGGGACTGGTACACCGGCCTCGGACTGAACCCGGACAACATGCGGTTCTACGAGCACCCGAAGGAAAAGCTCAGCCACTACTCGAAGCGCACCGTCGACATCGAGTACAAGTTCAACTTCGGTGGCAAGGAGTTCGACGAGCTCGAAGGCATCGCGAACCGCACCGACTTCGACCTGAACACGCACTCGAAGCACTCCGGCACCGACCTGTCGTACTTCGACCAGGAGAAGGGCGAGCGCTGGACCCCGTACGTGATCGAGCCCGCGGCCGGCCTGACCCGGAACGTGCTCGCCTTCCTGCTGGACGCGTACACCGAGGACGAGGCGCCGAACGCGAAGGGCGGTGTCGACAAGCGCACCGTGCTGCGTTTCGACCCGCGGCTCGCACCGGTGAAGGCGGCTGTGCTGCCGCTGTCCCGGAACGCCGACCTGTCGCCGAAGGCCCGCGACCTGGCCGCCGAGCTGCGGCAGAACTGGAACGTCGACTTCGACGACGCCGGTGCGATCGGCCGCCGGTACCGTCGCCAGGACGAGATCGGTACGCCGTACTGCATCACCGTCGACTTCGACACCCTGGAGGACCAGGCGGTGACGATCCGGGAACGTGACTCGATGAAGCAGGAGCGGGTCGCGCTGACCGAGGTCACCGGCTACCTCGCCCAGCACCTGGTGGGTTGCTGACGATGAAGCTGACGGGGGATCGAGTGCGCTTCGGGCTGGGCGTTTTCGCGGTGTCGGCAGTCGCGGTGTTCGGTTTGTCGTCCTGCTCGGACAGCAAGCCGGACGCGTCGCCGTCGACCGGTGCGAGCTCTTCGGGCCCGAGCTCATCCGGCCCAGGACAGTCGTCGAGTACGCCGATCCCGTCCGCGTCGACACCCGTACTGACCGCGATGCCCACACCGAGTACGCCCTGGCCGACGCCGAAGGTCACCGGTGCGCCGGCCGACGATGCACCGCTGGCAGAGCGGATCACGTTCGCGATCGCCAAGCAGACCCAGATCGCGGCCGGTCGCGCGGCGAAGACCACGGTGAAATGCCCGGGCATCGACAAGGTCGAGACCGCCGGTCAGCACAAGCTCGATTGCACGGTCACGTACGCCGGAAAGCCCTTCACCGGCACGTTGACGGTCGACTCGAAGCAGTACTCCGCGTCGTACAAGTTCACGTCCGAGGAGGTGGCGATCGTCCGGGCGAAGGTGGTCGACGCCGTGCTCCGGGCCGCGCCGGGCGCCGCGAAGGTGGCATGCGAGATGGAGGATGTCGGCATCGTCGTGCACTCCGGTCTGCCGATCGGGTGCAACGTGACGACGACCGACAACGCCGTGCAGGAGTACCGCGCCCAGGTCACCGGCAACGGCCAAGTCACGGTGAAGAAGGCGTAGCCGTGCTCAAGCTTGGCAATCTGACGATCGACACACCGGTGGTGCTGGCGCCGATGGCCGGCATCACCAACGCCGCGTACCGGCGGCTGTGCGCCGAGCAGGGCGCCGGGCTGTACGTGTGCGAGATGATCACCTCGCGCGGGATCGTCGAAGGTGATCAGAAGTCGCTGGACATGCTGACCTTCGACGAGCGCGAGACCGTACGGTCGGTGCAGCTGTACGGCGTGGACCCGGTGTACATCGGGCGGGCCGTCGAGATCCTCTGCGATGCGTACGGGGTCGCGCACATCGACCTGAACTTCGGCTGCCCGGTGCCGAAGGTGACGCGCAAGGGCGGTGGCGCCGCGCTGCCCTGGAAGCGGAATCTGCTCGGCGCGATCCTCCGCTCGGCGGTGCGGGCGGCAGAGCCGTACGGGATCCCGGTGACGATGAAGACGCGGATCGGGATCGACCTTTCGCATCAGACGTACCTCGACGCCGGGCGGATCGCGGAAGAATCCGGCGCGGCGGCGATCGGGCTGCACGGGCGGACGGCGGCGCAGGCGTACTCCGGGCAGGCGGACTGGTCGGCGATCTCGTCGCTCGTCTCGCAGGTTTCGATTCCGGTGCTGGGGAACGGGGACATCTGGGAGGCCGGCGACGCGCTGCGGATGGTCGCGGAGACCGGGTGCGCCGGGGTGATCGTCGGGCGCGGATGCCTGGGCCGGCCGTGGTTGTTCCGGGATCTCGCGGTGGCGTTCGGCGGCGGCGAGGCGCTGAATCTGCCGACGCTCGGCGAGGTCGCGGTCGTGATGCGGCGCCACGGTGAGCTGCTGGCGGACCTGATGGGGGAGCAGCGCGGGTTGCGCGACTTCCGGAAGCACGTGCCGTGGTACCTGAAGGGGTTCCCGGCGGGCGGCGAGCTCCGCGCCGCGCTGGGCATGGTCGACAGCCTGGCCCGGCTGGACGAGCTGCTCGCGGAGCTGGACCCGACGGTGCCGTTCCCGGTCGCCGAGCTGGGCGCTCCGCGCGGCCGGCAGGGGAGTCCGCGTGACCACATCGTCCTGCCGCAGGGCTGGCTGGACGACACCGACGGCCTCACCGCCGACTTGGCCGACGCAGAAATCGGCGTCTCCGGCGGCTGACCTCCTTGTCGGTTCCGGCGCCGGTTGTTCGTTGGACTGGTAACCGGACTTCAAGGAGGTCATCATGACCGCGCTGTACACCTTCGACATCTTCTGCACCCTGGACGGCTTCGGCTCGTACGATGCGCCCGGCGACTGGGGCGGCTACTGGAGCAAACAAGGCCCCGAATTCCTCGCCCGCCGCGAGGCCGTCCTGGCCGCGGACCAGCGCCTGGTCCTGGGCGCCAACACGTACCGCCAGTTCGTCGAAATCCTCGGCCCAACGCCCGCGGACTCGCCGTTCACGGACCCGATCAACACCCGGATGATGACGATGCCGCTCACGGTCATCTCCAGCACCCTGTCAGCCCCCTTGACCTGGCCGAACGCCACGCTGGAACCAGGTGACGCGGTGGAGGTGGTCACTCGCCTGAAGCAGGAATCCGACGTTCCCCTCCGCTCCCACGGCAGCCTGACCCTGAACCGGGCCCTGATGTCCGCCGGCCTGGTAGACCGCATCCAGGTAACCATCTTCCCGGTCATCACCGGCCAAACCGGCACCGACCCCATCTTCGCGAACGCCGCCGACTACGACCTGGAACTGATCAACACCCAAACCCTCGACCACAACATCCAAGAACTCACCTACCACCCCACCCTTCACCCCTGATGCAGCCACGCCACGTCACCCACGCCACGTCACCCATCCCACGTCATCCGCCCCACCCTGCGCACCTGACCAGCGCAACCCCCGCCGCCACGGCCAACGCACGCCACCCGTCCCGCAGAAACCGCGGCGAGCTCGTGTCGTCGACAATCACCCCCACACCCTCCGCCAACAGCCCCCGCACCTCCGCGGACGCCACCTCATGCGTCCGCACCCACTCCGCCACCGGAATCCCGTCCCCACCCCAAAGCCCACGGCGCTCATTGATCTCGTCCAGACTCACCACCCGAGCCCCCAACCTCCCCGCCAGCACCCGCCCCACCGTGCTCTTCCCAGCAAACGCCCGCCCACACAACACAATCAGCCCATCACCCATCCACCCATCCAAACAGCACCAGCCGGTGCCATCTGAGGGGTTAACGTCCCGGGGCGCCCCTTCGCCAGCGGTATGCCGGTGGTGAACGGGTAAGGGGGGAGGTTCACCGCTCAAATGGTCCTGGGTCTGGGCGAGCGAATCTCGGCTGATCCCTTGACCTGGTGGGTTGGTTCGGGGGACCTTTGTCGGCATTGGATTTACGCGTCACTTCCGAACCTGGTTCGTGAAGGAGGGTTTGTGGACATCGTGATCGGGGTCGTCACCCACGCGGCTCATCACGAGTTGTTCCACGACGCGGCGCGGACTTTGCGAGGCGTGGATCTCGCGTGGGTCAGTTACGACCACGAGGACGAGATCCGCGATCGGGTCGCCGAGTTCCTGAGTACGACCCGGCTCGACGGGTTTCTGGCCGGCCCGGTGCCGTACACGGCCAGTCGCGAACTACTTCCGCCCGGGCTGCCGGTGGGCGTGATCCGCTCGTCGGCGCTTGACCTGACGCTCGCGCTCTATCGCGCCCAGGAGCGCGGTTGGGTGCGTACGCCGGTCAGCATCGACACCTTCGCGGCCGATGCGGTCGAGGCGGTGGCGACCGCGCTGGACCTTGACCAGGACCAGGTCGCTTGCTTGCCGTACGCACCGACCCAGACCGTCGACGAGATCGCGGAGTTCCACCGGGATGCGTACCGGCGGTTCGGCGAGCGCAGTTTCGTGGTCAGCGTCCGCGCCGCGGTCCGCGAGCAGCTCGCCGGCCAGGTACCGATCATCAGCGGCATGCCCGTACCGGCCACGATCCGGACCGAACTGCACGAGCTCGCGTTGCGGATCGAGTCGGACCGGGCCAGCGCGCAACGGTTCGCGGCCGGGGTCTTCCTGATTTCGCAGTCCACCGACGAGGAACGCGCCCGGATCGGACTGATGAACCATCTGCTCAACACCCCGGAGTTCGCCGGCGCCTGGGTCGAGAACCGTGGGCGTCGTGGGGTGGTGGTGTTTGCGCACAAGGCGTTGTTCGAGCGCATCACCCGGAACTGGGTCGGCGTACCCGCACTGGCCGAGGCCGCCGCGGCGCTCGGGGTGCAGATCTCGGCCGGGTTCGGGGTCGGCGTGTCCGCGCGCAACTGTGTGCTGCTCGCCGAGCAGGCCGCGGCGCGGGCCGAGTTGTCCGACGAACCCTGCGCGTACCTGTTCGAGGACAGCGGTGTCGTGATCGGACCGATGGGTCCGGCCGGCGAGGCGCTGCGGTTCTCGTACCGCGAGCACGGCGACGAGATCGAACAGCTGGCGAAGTACGTCGGTCTGAGCGCGACCACCGTTTCCCGGCTGGCTGCGCTGGACCAGGAACTGCAAGGCCGCACGCTCTCGCCTGGAGAGCTTGCCGGTCATCTCGGCATCACGGATCAGAGCGGCCGCCGCCTGATCCGCACTCTCGACGCGGGCGGTTTGGTCAGTGCCGAAGGTACTGCCCAGGCCCATCCGAAGGGCCGCCCGTCGCGCCTGTACCGACTACGCATCGCCCAAGCGTTGGAGGCACAACCATGGAGCTCACCCGCCGGAACATCCTCAAGTTAGCCGGCCTCGGCCTGACCACCCCCGCCTTGCTGTCGGCTTGCTCGAACGGCAAGTCCGGAGGCGGTGGTAGCAGCGACGGCAGTGTGAAGTTCGAAGGCTGGGACTACGAAGCCGCGCTGGTCCAGCAGAACCTCGACAACTTCACCAAAACCAGCAACATCAAGGTCGACTACACCCCGATCACGAGTGCGCAGTACGTCCAGAAGGTCGTTGCCGAGTTCACCGGTGGCGGCGGCCCGGACGCGCTCTATGTGTACGACGACTCGCTCGCCGCCTGGGTCGAAGGCGACTACCTGCAACCACTCGACGGCCTGCCGGGCGTCGACGCGGTGTACGACGCGATCTACCCGGGCAACGCCGAGGCGATGATGTACGGCGGCAAGCGCTACGGCCTGCCGTACTACACCGACTCGAACTGCCTTATTTACAACGCCGAAATCCTCTCCAAGGCCGGGATCAGCAAACCGCCGGCCAGCTTGGACGAGCTCGAAGCACAGGCCGTCAAGATCAAGAACGCCGGCCTCCTGCAGTACCCGATCGGCCTGCCGGCGCAACTGTCCGACACCTGGTGGGCCTGGGTCTGGGCTTTGGTATACGGAAGTGGCGGCAACATGTTCGACGATCAGCAGGCGCCGATCATGAACACCAGCGATCACGTGACCAAGGACGTGTTGACCTGGTTGCAGCATGCCGCGAACACCACCAAGGTGATCGACCCGGCATCGCTGCAGTTGCTCCCAGTACCTGTCGACAATGCGATGAAGGCGAACCGGTATGCCTTCACGATCGGCGCCCGGTACGCGCTGCGCGACTACAACGATCCGGCCAAGTCGAAGGCGGCCGGGAAGATGAAGATGGCGCTGATGCCGAGCCTGGACGGCAAGGAACACGGCACGATCAGCAACACCCGGTTGTACGCCCTGGCGAAGGACACCGAGGTCAAGGACAACGCGGTCAAACTGCTGACGTACTTGGGCGGGCTCGGCGCGGACAACAAGCCCTACACCGCGCGGTTCTGGTTCCTGCAGCGCGGACTCGGGTTCGCGTACAAGGCGATGGCGACCGATCCGGAGATCGTCGCGGCACTGAAGAAGTTCGCCGATCCGGCCGTGTACGCGCACCTGGCCGAGATCGCGAAACCGCGGAACGTGCTCGGGGTGCCCTGGTATACCGAATTTGAGACCGAGATGCACAAGGTCGTGCAAGGGGTGCTGAGCAACCAGACGCAGCCGTCCGCGGCGGTCGACTCGCTCGCGCAGACCGCCGGTACGTTGAAGAAGAAGTACTCCTGAGCATGGTCGCCTTCACCGAACGCCGCCCGCTGGGCGACAACGCCAAGGCCTGGGCGCTGAACGCGCCGGCGATGGTGGTGATCGCCCTGCTGGTGGCGTATCCGATCGGGTACTCCTTCTATGTCAGTCTGCAGAAGCACAACCTGAAACGCCCGCGGGCCAAGCGGTTCATCGGGTTCGACAACTACAAGGCATTGCTCAGCGACCACGCGTTCCTGTCCGCGTTGAAGGTGTCGGCGCTGTTCGTACTCGTCGTGCTCGGGCTGACCGTCGTACTCGCGCTGATCCTGGCGCTGGTGCTGAACGAACGGTTCCGTGGGCGTGGGTTGCTGCTCAGCCTCGCATTGTTGCCTTGGGCAATGCCCGGGGTAGTGAACGGGCTGATGTGGCGGACGATCTTCGACGCGAAGACCGGTGCGCTGAACGGTCTGCTGCAGCAACTCGGCGTGATCGACAGCTATCACGCTTGGCTGACGTCCGGGACGGGCGCGTTCCTGTTCACCGCGCTGGCGCAGGTGTGGAACACGCTGCCGTTCTCGGTCATCATTCTGCTCGCCGGATTGTCAACAATCCCATCAGAGTTGTACGACGCGGCGACGGTCGACCGGGCCGGTGCCTGGCGGCGCTTCACTCAGGTCACCGTGCCGTGGCTGCTGCATCCGCTGCTGATCGTGCTGATCCTGGAGACGATGAACGCGTTCCGCGCCTTCGACACGATCTACGTACTCACCGGGGGCGGTCCCGGTGACGCGACGACCACGATCGCGCTGCTCGACGTACAAACCGTCCTGACTTTCACCGATTTCGGTCTCGGCAGCGCGTACGCCTGGGTGATCACCGCGATCACCTTGCTGATCTCGGTCGGCTATATCGGGCTCCTCTACCGGAAAGGAAACTTCGAGGCATGAGCACCGTCGTGAAGATTCCGCTCCGGTACCGGATTCCGTGGAAGAAGATCGCGCTGTACGTGCTGGCGGTCGCATTCGGGTTGTACCTGGTGCTGCCGTTCTACTGGATTGTCGCGATGAGTTTCATGCACGAGGTGGATGCGATCTCGGTGCCGCCGCATTGGATTCCGGTGCATCCGACCTTGGAGAACTACCTCGGGTTCGTACGCCCTGACGACGCGCAACAGCTGGTCGGTGGGCGGGCGGTTTCGGAGACGCCGTACTCGTTGCGCAACAGCCTGATCGTGGCGACGTCGACCGCCGTACTGAACCTGGTGCTGGCGACGTTCGCGGCGTACTCGTTCTCCCGGCTGAAGTTCCGGGGGAGTCAGGTACTGCTCGTGCTGTACCTGCTGACCCGGATGGTGCCGGGGATCGCGATCATCATTCCGTTCTATTTGCTGATGCGTTCCTTCGGGTTGCTGGACACGTACCTGGCGCTGATCCTTTCGTACACGACGTTCGCGTTGCCGATCACGATCTGGATTCTGAAGGACTTCTTCCGGTCGGTGCCGCGTGAATTGGAGGAAGCCGCCCGGGTGGATCGGTGCGGCTGGTTCCGGACGATGTGGACGGTCTTTCTGCCGGTGGCCGCGCCGGGATTGGTGGCGGCGGCGGTGTTCGCGTTCATGACCGCGTGGAACGAGTTCATGTTCGCGTTGTTCCTGACCAGTTCGAAGGCGGCGAAGACGATTCCGGTGGTGGCGGCCAATTTCGCCACCGACTTCAACACCCAGTTCACGGTGATGGCCGCGGCCGGTGTGCTCGCGGTGGTCCCACCCCTGGTACTTGCCCTGCTCTTCCAGCGCAAGCTGGTGCAGGGCATGGCGGCCGGATCAGTGAAGGGCTGAGGCGATGGCTGAAGTGCGTTTGGAAGGTGTCAGCAAGACGTTCGGCGGCAAGACTGTTGTCGACAATCTCGACCTGACCGTCGAGGACCGCGAGTTCCTGACCCTGGTCGGCCCATCGGGTTGTGGAAAGTCGACAACCCTACGGATGATCTGCGGGCTGGAACGGGCCAGCGCCGGGAACATCTTCTTCGACGGCAAACCGGTCAGCTGGCTGCCGGCGAACAAGCGGGACGTGTCGATGGTGTTCCAGAGCTACGCGCTCTACCCGCACAAGACGGTCCGGCAGAACATCGGCTTCGCGCTCAAGATGATGCGGGTGCCGAAGGCAACAATCGAGGAGCAGGTCCGGCAGGCGGCGCGAACCCTGGACATCGAGGACCTGCTGGACCGCAAACCCCGCGAACTGTCCGGCGGCCAGCGCCAACGGGTCGCCCTCGGCCGGGCGATCGTCCGCGACGCCGGCGCGTACCTGCTGGACGAACCGCTGTCGAACCTGGACGCTCAGCTCCGCGTCCTGATGCGCGCCGAGATCAAGCGTCTGCATGTCGACGTGGCGCGCACTTTCATCTACGTGACCCACGACCAGGTCGAGGCAATGACGATGTCCGACCGCATCGCCGTCATGCGCGACGGCGTGATCCAGCAGTGCGCAACCCCCGAAGAAATCTACGAGCATCCCGCCAACCGCTTCGTAGCCTCCTTCATGGGCTCACCCCCGATGAACTTCCTCACCGGAGACCTGACTCAAGAATCCAGCACCTCTTTCTTCCGCTCCCCGGCCCTGACTCAAGCTCTCCCTGGGCCTGTCCCAAGGGGATCGTCTGGTCAGGTGGTGCTCGGCGTCCGTCCGGAATACATCACCCTGTCCACCACGCCGGTCGACGGTCACCACCCCGGCAAGGTCTTCGTCGCCGAACCCCTCGGTCCCGATGTACTCGTCACCGTCCGCATCGAAGGCGAACTCATCCGCGCGCGAGTCCCCACCCCCTTCCGCCTCGGCCACGACAGCACCGTCTACGTCGGCTTCAACCCCCACCGCCTGCACCTCTTCGACCCCACCACCGGCGCAGCCCTCCAATGAATCAACACCAGCCCCACAAACCCGTACATGCAGAACACCTGCATCCGACCGGCAACCCCCGCGTCCTGGAGGTTGCGGTGAGACTTCATTCGACTGGAAGGAATGCTCTTGAGGGATATTGAGAATTTTGTTGTCGAGGTGGAGCGACCGGTTGATTTCGATGAGTTCTGGGCCGCGGGGCTGGCGGATTGCGCTTCGTATCCGCTGGACCCGGTGCTGACCGAGATGCCGGCCCTCTCGACCGAGACCGTGATTGTCTACGATCTGCAATACACCAGCTACGGCGGTCTGCGGATCGCCGGCTGGTACACGACTCCGCGCAACCGCCCCGGACCGTACCCGGCACTCGTCACGATCCCCGGCTACATCTCCGAGCCGACGATCCCGAAGGAGTGGTCCGAGCTCGGGTACGCCGCGCTGGCCGTCGCGCCGCGCGGCAAACTGCGATCGAACAGCGTCTTCAACCCGGGCTATCCCGGACTCCTCACGCACAACATCGTCGACCCGAACACCTACGGCTACCGCGGCTTCTACCTCGACGTGGTCCGTGCGGTCGAAGTACTGCTGGATCGTCCAGATGTCGACAATCAGCGGATCGGCTTGCAGGGATCGAGTCAAGGCGGTGGGCTCGGCATCTCCACCGCCGCGCTCATGCCCGGCGCGATCCGCTGCGTCGCGGCCGGCGCGCCGTACCTGTGCGGCATCATGACCGCGCCGACGCTCACTCGGTCGTACCCGTACGAAGAGATCAACGAGTACCTGCGGATTCACCCGAAGGACGTGGACCGGGTCCGCGAGACGGTTGCGTACTACGACGGGCTGAACTTCGCGCCAAAGGTACAAGCGCCGACCTTGCTGTACGTCGGCATGGAAGACGACGTCTGCCCACCGGAGACCGGCTTCGCCCTGCATCGAGCGCTGACCTGCGAGAAGACCCTGCGCACGTACCCGCACTGCGCCCACCACGCCGGCCTGCCCGAGGTGATGAGAGTCGTCGAGGACTTCTTCGCCGAGCACCTCACCCCCGAGAAGGTGAACTGATGGACTTCGAGACCTATTGGGCCGCGGTGGATCAGGAACTCGCGGCGATCCCGGGCCGGCCGGTGCTGGATCGGGTACCGGCGCGGTCGACCGACGAGGCGACGTTCTACAGCTTGCGGCTCACCAGCACCGGCCCGTACCGCGTGTACGGGAACCTCAGCATTCCAACCGGCGATGGTCCGTTCCCGGGACTCCTGATCACCCCGCGGTACGGAAGTGTCAACAACATCCCGCACCCGAACGATCGCAGCAGGTACGTGGTCCTGAGTCTGATGCACCGCGGGCAGCGGCTGGCGGACGAAGGGTTCGCGGCCAAGTATCCAGGATTGTTGACAATGGACATTGACGATCCGGCGACGTACATCTATCGCGGGATCGCGTCGGATTGTCTACGAGCCGCGGAGTTCGTGCGCGGATTGTCGGAGGTCGATCCCGAGCGGGTCGCGGTCAGTGGGGACGACCTGGCAGTACTGACCGCGGCGCGGCGGCCTGGGTTCAGCTCGGTACGCGTGACGGATCTGCTGTTCTACCGAGCGATGGAGGCACGGCTGAAGTCCTGCCTGTATCCGCTGGAGGAACTCAACGATCACCTCCGCGCAGGTTCGTCCGAAGACGCGCTCGCGACCACGTTGTCGTACTTCGACCCGGTCCGGCATGCGCCCACAATCACCGCCCGGACGCTGCTCGCCACGGATGACACCGACTGGTGCGGCCCGCTGCTGTCGGCGTTGCCGGACCCGGAGGTGTACAACGTCACGCATCTCGACGGCACCGACAACGACTCCCTGGACACCTGGCTGGCCAACCGATCCGGCGTACCACCGATGTCAAAGTTCGTCGCATGACAAACCCACAACCCCACCCCCAACAGCCACCCACACCAGAACAGCCGCTCATGCCGGAGCAGCCGCTTATGCCGGAGCAGCCGACCACGCTGGAGCGGCTGACCACGTCGGAGCAGTCGGTCAGGCCGGAGCAATCGAGCACGCCGGAGCAGCCGACCACGCTGGAGCGGCCGAGCACGTCAGAGCAATCGATCGCGCCGGAGCAGTCGGTCATGCCGGAGCAGCCGACCACGCCAGAGCAGCCGACAACGTCGGAGCAGCCGATCAGGCCGGAGCAATCGACCATGCCGGAGCAATCGACCGTGCCGGAGCAGCCGAGCACGGTCGAGCGGCCGAGCAGGTCAGAGCAATCGATCGTGCCGGAGCAGTCGGTCGTGCCGGAGCAGCCGTCTATGCCGGAGCAGTCGGGGGCGTCTACCTCGGCGTCGGTGGCGAAGGTGTTGCTTGGCGTACGGCCGGTGGTGAACGCCAACGCTACGGTTACTGTTCTTGGTGGTTCGCTGATGCCGCCGCCGGTGATCAAGGCGATGAACGACGCGGCGGCGCAGTTCGTCGATCTGCCCGAGCTGAATCTGCGAGTAAGTGAGCGGCTGGCCGAGCTGACGCACAACGAGGCGGCGTACGTCACGTCGGGGGCGGCGGCGGCCATCACGCTGACGGTCGCCGCCTGCATCACCACCGAATCGCAGGCGTTCCCGACTGACGCCGAGATCGTCATGTTCGCCAGTCAACGCAACGGCTACGACTACTCGGCGCGCTTCACCGGCGCTCGCGTCGTCGAGATCGGCCCGTCGATCGACGAACTCCGCGCCGCCCTCGGTCACCCCGGTCACTCCACGCCAGGTCACCCCGGTCAAGCGGCGCCCGGTCAGCCCGGTCCCGCCGTGCCCGGTCACCCCGGTCACCCCGGTGATGCCGCGCTCGATCACCCCGGTCTCGCCGTGCTCGGTCACGCCGGTGATGCAGCGCTTGACCAGCCCGGTGATGCTGGGCTCGGTCAGTCCGGTCTCGCCGTGCTCGGTCACGCCGGTGATGCAGCGCTTGACCAGCCCGGTGATGCTGGGCTCGATCAGCCCGGTCACGTCGTGCTCGGTCACGCCGGTGATGCAGCGCTTGACCAGCCCGGTGATGCTGGGCTCGA
>NZ_BAAAPH010000012.1:135037-256941 GCF_039531045.1 Kribbella hippodromi
CCCGGTCACGTCGTGCTCGGTCACGCCGGTGATGCAGCGCTTGACCAGCCCGGTGATGCTGGGCTCGATCAGCCCGGTCACGTCGTGCCCGGTCACCCCAGTCATGCTGAGCTCGACCAGCCCGGTGATGCTGGGCTCGGTCAGCCCGGTCCCGCCGTGCTCGGTGGTTCTGGTCGTGTTGGTTCTGGCGTGGTTCGGAAGCCTGCGTGTGTGTTGTGGTTTGCGGGTGCGCACTACGCGGCTGGTGCGTTGCCGGTGGAAGAGGTTGTGCAGTGTGCTCGTGAGGCCGGCGTGCCGGTGATTGTGGACGCGGCGGCTCAGATTCCGCCGGTTGCGAGCTTGTGGCGGTTCACGCGCGACATCGGCGCGGACGCGGTGATTGTCAGCGGTGGGAAGGGACTGCGCGGTCCCCAGGCCAGCGGGTTGGTGCTGGGCAAGCGGTCAATTGTTGACAATCTGCGGATGCACACCTCGCCGAAGCACGAGCTCGGACGGGGGATGAAGGTTGGGAAGGAGGAACTGCTCGGATTGCTCGCCGCGGTCGAGTGGACGCTCGCGCAGGACGAGGGCGCACTGCTGGCCGGCTATGAGCGGATTGTCGACGATTGGATCGCCGGGCTGCAGGGGTTGCCTGGCGTGGTGGTCGAGCGCGGGTACCCGAGCGAGGCCGGTCAGCCGCACAGTCGCGCCGTACTCCGGCTGGTTCGTGACCGGGACGAGATCGTTCAGGCGTTGTGGGACGGCGACCCACGGATCTCCGTCGGTACGTACGGTCTGCCGGCCGATGCGATTGCCCTCAATCCGCAAACGCTGCAACCCGGCGAGGAGAAGGTGGTTCTCGATGCCGTAGTGCGTCTTCTAGGCCCATGAGCCGGAGTTTTCGGTGTTCAGGTGCGCATCGCCCGGTTGATCATCAAGGAGTCGAAGCTCGCGTGGGCCCACCGCGATCAACTGCCGCTCAAAGATGACCTGCAGCGTGCCGCGTTGATGAAACAGGCGGCTGGCGGCGCTGGGGAAGAGCTGCGAGGTACAGGTCTGGGCACCGCGAGCGCAGCCGGACTCCCGGCTCGGGACGCTAAGGTCAGGAGATGGTTCGTACGCGCCGAGGGAGGAAGCGTGCCGGGTACCAGGAAGCCGGATGAGACGCGGGACGGGGTCGATCTGACCAACTTGGACCAGCCGTTGTTCGACGGGTCCGAGGCGACCAAGCGGGACCTGGTCGACTATCTGGACGCCGTGCACGAGCGGATTCTTCCGGAGCTGCGGGAACGGCCGTTGTCGGTGATCCGGATTCGGCCGGGACAGCCGAAGTTCATGCAGAAGAACGTGCCGAAGTACACGCCCGAGTGGGTGAAGACCGTGCAGGTGTGGGCGGAGGCGTCCAAGCGCGAGGTGTCGTACGCGTTGTGCGACGACCGGCGGACGCTGCTCTGGTTCGCGAATCAGCGTGCGGTCGAGTACCACCCGACGCTGATGCGCGCCGACCGGTGGGACCGGGTCACGCACCTGGTTCTCGATCTTGACCCGCCGGAAGGCGAGACGTTCACGATGGCGGTGCGGGCTGCGTTGCTCGTACGACAGGCGCTGACCGACTCCGGGCTGAGCGGAGCGGTGAAGACGAGCGGCGCGAAGGGCGTGCACGTGATCGTGCCGATTGTTGACAATGTGACAATCGAGGACGCCGCGGCTGCTACCCGGGCGATCGCGGCGCGGGCCGAGAAGCTCGATCCTTCGGTCGCCACCACGGCGTACATCAAGGAGGATCGGCACGGGAAGGTGTTCGTCGACTCGACACGGGCTGGTGGGGTGACGGTGGTCGCGGCGTACAGTCCGCGGGTTCGGCCGGGGACCACGGTGTCGTTTCCGGTCGGGTGGGATGACCTGGAGAGCGTGACGCCGCGGGACTTCACGGTGCGTACGGCGCCGGGGTTGCTCGGTGCGGCCGACCTGTGGGCGGACCAGCTGCCCGCGCCACAGGCGATCCCCGAGGATCTGCTCGAGGAGGGACGAGCCATCCCCGTTGCCCGAGTGGCCGCCATGCACGAAGGCAAACGCCGCAAACGCGCCCGCGAAGCCCAACAAGCACCCGCTGACCACTCAGAGGAGTAAGTGCCGAGCTGCGGCGGCATTCCCTGTCGGTTTCGGCAAGCGGGTGTTGGGTGCCCCCAAACCGGTTTGGGGTGGTTTGTGTAGATGGTGTGGGGAGGGTTGTCTCCCGGTACGGGTGGTTAGGCGCCCCCAAACCGGTTTGGGGGCGGGCTCCCGTGGGTTCAGCTTGTGGTGGTGGTTGGTGGCTCGGACTGCAGCTGCTGGGTGGTGGATGGCGCGGAGTTCGGCTGCTGGGTGGTGGGTTGCGGGGCGGGGAGGGGGTTGGCGGATTGCTCGGTGCCGGGTTGCATTTCTTCTTCCCAGGCCTTCTTCGAGCGGCCCAGCTGGCGAACCAGGCCGGGGAGTTTGGCGGGGCCGAAGAGCAGCAGGACGATGGCGAGGATGACCAGCCATTCGCCGCCCTGGGGCATTCCGAGCAGAGGCATGACGTCTCCGTATCTTGATCGGGGGCAACCAGACGACGCGCAGCTGTCATCAACGGTTGTCATCCGAAGCTGACCACTTCCAGGTCCCTTCTAGGGCAACCAACGGCAGGCGTACCGCGCGCTGTTAGCGTTCTGCACCGGTAATCGAAGTCTTCGAGGAAGGTGGCAGGCGTGGCGGCGGTACGGCGGATCAGGTGGCGGCAGCGCTTGCGGTACTGGTTCGACGGGACGATGGACCGCGGGACGCCGGCGCTGATCGGCTGGCTCGGGCTCGCGTCGGTCGCGCTGATCGCAGTGGTGACGGTTCTGGTTGTCGTACTCACCAACTCCGACACCGAGGCCAGCGGTGGCTGGGGCGGGGTCGCCTGGATGAGCCTGCTGCGCACGCTGGACCCGGGAACGATGGGCGGCGACACCGGGCGCCCGGTGTTCCTCGGGCTGATGCTGACCGTGACCATCGGCGGCATCTTCATCGTCAGCGCGCTGATCGGTGTCCTGACGACCGGTCTGGACAACCGGATCAGCCAGCTGCGCAAGGGAAAGTCGCAGCTGATCGAGACCGGTCACACGATCGTGCTGGGCTGGTCCGACGAGGTGTTCACCGTGATCGGCGAACTCGCCAGGGCCAACCAGGGGCACCGCCGCGCCTGCGTCGTCGTCCTGGCCGACCGGGACAAGGTCGACATGGAGGACCAGATCCGGGCGCGGATTCCGGAGGCGAGCAGCATCAGGGTGATCTGCCGGTCGGGAAGTCCGCTGAAGCGCGCGGACCTGGAGCTGGTCAGCCCGAACACCGCGCGCGCGATCCTGGTGTTGCCGCCGACCGGGCCCGAAGCCGACATCGACGTCATCAAAACGCTGCTGCTGCTGAACAACCGCCAGTGGGACAAGACCAGGCCGCACGTGGTCGCTGCGGTGCTCGACTCGGACAATCTCGCCGCGGCGCGCTTGGCGGCCGGTGACCACGCGCTGCTGGTCGATGCCGACGACATCATGGTTCGGCTCGTCGTGCAGTCGCACCGGCAGGCCGGCCTGTCCGCGGTATGTATCGATCTGCTGGACTTCGACGGCAGCGAGTTCTACCTCACACCCGCCGCGCCGCTCGCCGGTTCGTCGTACGGCGAGGCCCTGAACGCGTACTCGCTGGGTGTCCCGGTCGGAGTGCACAAGCCTGGGCAGATGCTGCTCAACCCGTCGACGGATACGCCGATCGAGGCCGGCGACAAATTGGTCGTGCTCGCCGAGGACGACCTGCTGATCGAGATCGCCGACAGTCCGGCACCGATCGTCGAGGCCGCGATTGCCGCGCCCACCGACCGGCCGCCGGCGCCGGACCGTACGCTCCTGATCGGCTGGAACGCCCGCGCCACCAAGATCATCGATCTGCTCGACCGCTTCGTCGAACCAGGTTCACTGATCGACATCGCCGCGCCGGAAGAGCCGACGGCTGCCGTGCGGGCCCCGAGGGCGAATCTCACCGTCGGGTACAAGGTCTGCGAGCCCACTACCCGGGCGTCGCTCGAGGCGCTCGGGCTCGGTACGTACCAGCACGTCGTCGTACTCGCGGACGACCGGACCGATCCGGATCACGCGGACGATCGGACGCTGGTGACGCTGCTCCACCTGCGTGACATCGAGGTACGGCTCGGTGATCCGTTCTCGATCGTGACCGAGATGTACGACGACAACAACCGCCAGGTCGCGCAGGTGACGAAGGCGGATGACTTTATCGTCAGCAGCAAGCTGATCAGCCTGCTGCTGACGCAACTGGCCGAGAACCGGCACCTGGAATCCGTGTTCGGTGACCTGTTCGATCCGGCGGGCTCTGAGATCTACCTCAAGTCCGCCGGCGACTACCTCGTGCCGGCGATGGAGGCGAACTTCGCCACCGTGATCGAGTCGGCGCGGCGCCAGGGTCACAGCGCGATCGGGTACCGGGTGCGCAGTCGCAGTGATGTCGCTCCGGGGTACGGAATTGTGCTGAACCCACCGAAACTCGAGCCACTGACCTTGGCGCCGGAGGACAACGTGATCGTCGTGGCCCCGGCCTGAACGAACGGGGTACGCGGAAGGGGCGGGCGGGTGATCCGGTCGGGGCGTGCGGGTCGAGGCAACCGGGGCGGAGCTCGGCTGCGACTGGGGCGGAGCTCGCGTGGCAGCCGGGGTGGAGCTCGCCTGTCGACCGGGGCGCAGCTCGCCCGGCAACCGGGGCGGAGCTCGCCTGTCGACCGGGGCCGTTGGTCGCCTGCCGACGGGGGCCTTGTGGTCGGGGCCTTACTCGGGGGCGGTGTGGAGGCGGAGAGCTTCGCGGCGGACGGCGGGGGACGGGTGGTTGCGGAGGGCAACCAGTAGCTCACGCCAGGCGGGCGGCCAGCCGGCGCGGGGTGCCGCGCTGGTGATCACGGCGCAGGCCAGAAGCCCGGCCGCGACCCCGGCGGTGGATTCGGTGGCGGGGCCGGTGGTGGTGTCAGTCGTGGAGCCGGGGACGCGGCCGGTGGTGGAGACGCCGGCGACTGGGTCTGTAGCGGGGACAGGGCGCGTGGTGGAGCTGTCGGAGACCGGGGCCGTGGCGGGGACAGGGGTTGGTGAGAGGGCTGTGTGGGTTAGGGAGGTGGCGGTGGGGAGGAGGGACTCGGGGGTCCAGGTGTGTGTGGTCATGGACAGGCGGTGTTTTAGGAGGGTGGCGGCTGTCAGGGCGGCCAGGGGGTCGTGGGTGACTGTGGCCAGTAGGGCGGGGAGGTCGTCGGCGGGGGAGTGCAGGGCGGTGACAAGTAGCTGTATGCGCGTGTGCGCGAAGTCCGGGCCGGTCAGTTCGTCGGCGATCGGCTTCAGCAGCTGACGGGTGTCTGCGGAGCGCTGGCTGAGGTGGTTGGTCAGCTGGTCGACCAGGTGGGTCAGGCGTTGGCGGGCGGGGTGATCGCGGTCAGGGGTTGCGTTCGGCAGGTTGGGGTCGGTTTCCAGCCGCAGCAGCAGCCGCACCACATCAAGAAGCACCGCAAGGCTGGACGCCGGTTCCGCGACACCGCTGCCGGTCGGTCGGGCCGCACGTGGACCAGGCGGATTCGCCGCGACGCTGCCCTCGCTGCCGATCGGTCGGGTCGCCGCGACACTGCCCTCCCCGCCGGTCGGCGAGGTCGCACGTGGACCAGGCGGATTCGCCGCGACGCTGCCCTCGCTGCCGATCGGTCGGGTCGCCGCGACACTGCCCTCCCCGTCAGTCGGTGAGGTCGCATGTGGGGCAGGCGGATTCGCCGCGACACCGGGCGGTTGGGTGGGGTGTAGGGCAGGTGGGTTTGTGGTGAGGATGGTGATCAGGGCGGTGGTTGCGTTGCGCCATACGTAGCTGCGGTCGTGCAGGTTGGTGATGAAGTCGGCGCAGACCTGTGCCACAGCGGCGTTGTGGGGCGCCCAGCGTGGCAAGGCGAAAAGGGCGGCGCCGACGATCTCCGGCTCGCTGCGGGTGGTCACCGCGATCAGGAGGTCCGCGTACCTTGACCGGAAGGCGAGGGGTACGTCGTACGCCCGGCGTGCTGTCAGAGCCAGTGCAGTCGCGGCTGAGTCGTGTACGGCCTGCTGTAGCACCGCCCACGCCGACGGGTCGTACAACAAGTACTGCGAAGCGGTCCGGGCGATAGCAGCTCGTACGTCCCGGTGCGCACCTGCCCAAGTCTCAGTGAGCACTGCACCAGCACCAGGTGCCCGCAGCTCACCAAGCAGCCGCACTACCTCCTTGCGTGCAGTCACCTTGACGGCGTCCCCCGCCAGCACCGGCTGCAGTAACCCCGGCAACAGACTGGGCCGTACATACCGGGCAGCACGTGCAGCCGCGTACACAGCGACCCGCGCCCGGTCGTCACCTGCATGTGCCAGCAGCACAGGTACTGCGAGATCAGGTCGATCGGCCGACGCGAGCGCAGACAGCGCAGCCTCCGGCAACAGCACATCCGTACTGGCGAGGAACTGGTCCAAAGCAGGCCGACCAGCGGACGGCACCCGCCCGAGCGTCTTCACGGCTGATGCCCGGTACCACGAAGGCATCCGCTCGTCACGCGCTACTCCAACCAGCAGCTCCGCGTACCGGGCCTGCTGCCGCGGCAACCAAGTACGCAGTGCATAGCTCGGCACCTCCCACGACAAGCTCTCCCGGTCGAACCGCCGGATCTGGTCCGCGGCTGCGAACACCGGGTCGAGTAGGTCGGTGCGCAGTTCAGTGACTACCCACCAGACCGCATGCCAGCGCGCCATCCGGACGTCGCGGTGGATGATCCGCTCAATGCGGTCCCGCCGGGTCGCCGGTGCGTCCAGCCAGTACCGGCAGGCCTCTCCGACGATGTTCTCCCGCCCGGACCACACCGCCTGTTCCAGCACGTCCTGCAATGGTTCGATCGACCAGGCGCGGCGACCGAATGCGTCAGCCACAGCCAGTGCGAGCCCGTAGTCCTGACGCTTGGCCGCTGCCTCAACAGCCGGCCGCAGTGCCTCGTACACATCCGTCTCACGTCCGCGTGGCAGTCCGTCGACCAGGCCGTCCAGCCGGAGCGTGCCCACGTTCTCGGCCAACCGCCCGTGGGCCTGCAGACCCCATTCGAGTACGGCGGCCTGGTCGGCGATCGCGCCACGGACCACAGCACGCTCAGCCAGGCTCGCCAACGCCCGCCGCGTAGCCCAGGACGTATCGCGTGCGTTCAGTGCGTCAGTCAACAGTGTGTCGAGTGCAACCGCCAGCGCAGCACTGAACAGCGTTGGAGGCAACGATGCGACAGTATGCAGAGCAGCGAGCCGCACCGGGTCCTGGTCGTTGCGCAGCCGCTCAGCTGTCCAACCAACAGCCTCAACCACCTGCTCCGGCTGCCTGCTGTAACCAGCCGACCGGATGACTGCCTGATGAACAGAGCTACGCACCCCAGCATCCGGGTCACGTACGTCGACCTCAAGCAGTGCGAACGCCTCGGAGTACGGCAGATAGGCACTGACACTCCGCCGCAGCGCAGCATCCGCCTGGATCACCGGCAACGCCAGCATCCGCCGCGCCTGCTCAATGCGAACCGCATGCGGCAGTACGTCCAGCAGGTCGTTGCCCAACCGAGCCTGACCCAGATCGATGTACGCAGTGACGCCCGCGAAGATCGCAGCGCGCCGCGACGGCGCCAATGCGTGCAACAGACTGGACAGCTCCGGCCACATGACCCGGCCGAGTGCGATCAGCTCATCGTCGGTGTACCTGTGCAGGCGACGCTGATACGCCGGAGTGAGCGCCCGTGCCACGACACTGCGCCGGTCCGGTGCCATGAGCAGCTCCAGCACACCAGACGGGTCCTGGTCAGCTAGCGGACCGAGTACGTCAAGCACTGCGTCCGGTAGATCATGCGCAGGTACCGCCTGCTTGATCAGCATCATCACTGCGTCCGGTGCGATGTGCAGTGCCGCAGTGACGCCGTGGCCAACGCCCCGCCACCACTCGTCCCGGTCCTCACCAGCAGGCAGCGTTTCGGATGCGTACGCGAGCACTACCGCCGAGTGGTGTCGTGCGAGCTCTCGCCAGCCGCCGGGCGTCACGCAGTACGCCAGCTCAGGCAGTAGCCGCGCCACCGTCGCGTCATCGGTCGCGTCCAGCAATCCGGTTGCTGCTACGTCTCCCCACCGCGCCCGGTGCTCGTCGATCAGCCGTACGGCGAGGTGCTCACGCCGCTGCCGTCGTACCAGTGACACCAGCTTGGACCGTAGTGCGGCCGGTGCATCGTCGTACGCGATCCGCAAGTCGTCGTCCGGGACAGGTACGCCGCGTCCAACCGCAGCGAGTGCCCGCGACTGCACGGCCGGATCTTGATCGCGCAGCATCCGGCTGACGTACGCCGCATCGCGCGTGACCTCAGCGATCTGCAGTCCGAGGAACCGCTCGAAGCTACTACCACTACCGAGCTCCGGTAGCAGTCCGATCAGCTGTGGCGCCTGGTCGGCGAGCAGACGGACACGCTGGGCGTACGAGAGTCCGTCGATCGCACGCAGCAGCTCAGGCAGACGCATGCGCCTATTTTGCCGAACGACCAGTGTCAGTCCGTCAACTGACCCGTTCCAGTTCCGCGAATGCTTCAGCCAGCTTCGGCAGGGTGTAGTGGGCGTTCAGTCCACTGGGGTTCGGCAGCACCCACACACGGGTAGAACCGATAGTGCGGTCCTGTTTGCCTACTACCGCAGTACGCTCCGCGAAAGCATCCCGGTACGCCATGACACCCAGCACCGCAAGCCACTCCGGCTGGTACGTGAGTACTTTCGCGACCAGGCTCTTCCCACCGGCAACGTACTCCGCCCGGGTCAGCTCGGCCGCCTTCGCAGACGGCCGGTCCACCACGTTGGTGATGCCCAACCGGTAGTCCAGCAGCTCCTGCTGCTCGGCCGGCTTCAACTGCCGCGAGGTGAATCCACTCAGCTGCAACGCCGGCCAGAACCGGTTGCCCGGCCGAGCGAAGTGATGCCCGGTGGCCGCTGACATCAGCCCCGGGTTGATCCCGCAGAACAGCACCCGCAACCCGCCGCCGATCACATCCGCAATCCCGTCCACGCAGCACACCCTAGTCCGTCAACCCAGGGTTGACACCCATCAACCGTCAACCTAGGGTTGACGGCATGACGCCAGGTCCAGATCTGCAGCAACTCATCACCACGATCAAGACCGACGCCGGCAGCGACGACGAGCTCCAGCAGCTCGCCACCGCCGCCGCGACGATCAACGAACTCACCACGACCAGCGACGCAGCGCTCGGCTTCTTCGTCGATCGCGCCCGCGGCGCCGGCAAGTCCTGGGTGGAGATCAGCGCCGTGCTCGGCGTCAGCAAGCAGGCCGCGCACAAGCGGTTCGCCGACTCCTGGACCAGCAAACCCGCGCTCGACCGCTACACCGAGCGGACGAAAGCAGTGGTCGCCGCGGCTGCGGACGTGGCGCGGGAGCGCAACCACGCGTTCATCGGCACCGAACACCTGCTGCTTGCCTTCTTCACCCAACCGCAGGCGGTGGCGACCTTGGTACTGCTCGCGCACGGCATCACGGCGGACTCTGTTGGCGCCGCGGTGGACGTGGAGAGTCCGGCCGGTCCGAAGAGTGCGGAGCAGACGCTCGACGCGGACAACCCGCCGTACACGCGCCGCACCGCGCATGTGCTGCAGGGCGCGGTGGGGGAGGCGTTGACGCTCGGCCACAACTACGTCGGTACCGAGCACCTGCTGCTCGCCTTCTACCGCGACCAGGCCGGCGTCGCGACCAAGATCCTGCTCCAACAAGGCCTCGACGAAGCCACCGCCTGGAACGACATCCGCACCATCCTGGACCGCATCACGAAATAGCAGGGGCCGGGAGGGTAACGCCCAGGCGGTGAGATAAAGCAGGTGCACTTTGGGCGGAGCGAGCTAACGTCGTCAAAGTGACTAGTGCACCTGCTGAACTTCCCCGTAAGGCTGGTGACCTCCGGGCCGCCGGATACCTTCATCGGTCGATCAAGGCCGAGCTTCGTGACAACCTGCTGACTGCCCTCCGCGCCGGGCGTGATCCCTGGCCGGGCATCGTCGGCTTCACCCGTACCGTCATCCCCCAACTCGAACGTGCCCTGCTTGCCGGGCACGACGTCGTCCTGCTCGGTGAGCGCGGTCAGGGCAAGACCCGGCTGCTGCGTACGCTGGTCGGACTGCTCGACGAGTGGACCCCCGTGATCGAGGGTGCCGAGCTGCCCGAGCACCCGCTCGACCCGATCACGCCGGCCTCCCGCCGCCGCGCCGCCGAGCTCGGCGACGACCTGCCGGTCGCGTGGCTGCACCGCGACCTCCGGTACGCCGAGAAACTGGCCACGCCGGACACCAGCGTCGGTGACCTGATCGGCGATGTGGACCCGGTCAAGGTGGCCGAGGGCCGCAGCCTCGGCGATCCGGAGACCATTCACTTCGGGCTCGTACCGCGCGCGCACCGCGGCATCGTCGCGATCAACGAACTGCCCGACCTGGCCGAACGCATCCAGGTCGCGCTGCTGAACGTGATGGAAGAGCGCGACATCCAGGTCCGTGGGTACACGCTCCGGCTGCCGCTGGACGTGTTGCTGGTGGCAACCGCCAACCCCGAGGACTACACCAACCGCGGCCGGATCATCACGCCGCTGAAGGACCGGTTCGGCGCCGAGGTCCGGACCCACTACCCGCTCGACATCGAGGCCGAGGTGGACGTGATCCGGCAGGAGGCCGAGTTCACCGCCGAGGTCGGCGAGCCACTGCTGGAGGTGCTGGCCCGGTTCGTCCGGCACCTGCGTGAGTCGACGTCGATCGATCAGCGGTCCGGTGTGTCCGCGCGGTTCGCGGTCGCCGCGGCCGAGACGATCGCCGCCGCCGCGCTGCGCCGGTCCGCGATCACCGGCGAGGAGCCCGCGGTCGCGCGTCCGGTCGATCTCGAAGCGGTGCCGGCCGTACTGCGTGGCAAGCTCGAGTTCGAGCCCGGTGAGGAAGGGCGCGAGATCGAACTGCTGGAGTACCTGCTGCGGCGTTCGGTGGCCGACACCGCGCGCGAGCGGTTCGCCGGTCTCGATCTCACCCCACTCGCCCATGCGGTTGCCGACGGCAACCTTGTCACCACGGGTGAACGAGTGCCCGGTCGCGAGGTGCTGGCCGCGCTGCCCGAGCTGCCGGTGCTGCACGACGTCGCTGCTCGCGCCGGTGTCGAACCGGACGACTCGTCCGGCCGCATCGCCGCCGCGATCGAGCTCGCCCTGGAAATGCTCTACCTGTCCAAACGCGTAGCCAAGGACGCCGACGACGACACCACGGTCTACGGAGCCTGACATGAGCGCGTCGATCCCGGAAGGATGGTCGTACGGGCCGTGGCATGACGGGCCGGATCCGCTGAAGGCGCCGGTGGATTTGCGGGATGCGCTGGACGAGCTCGGCCGGGACGTGATGAACGGGTCGTCGCCGCGGTCCGCGCTGGAGGAACTGCTCCGGCGCGGCACCCGGAACACCCAGGGCCTGGACGACCTGACCCGACGGTTGTGGGAGCGCCGCCGCGAGATCCAGCAGCGGCACAACCTCGATGGCACCTTGCGCGACGTCCAGCGGCTGCTCGACGAGGCCCTCCAGGCCGAGCGCCGCGAACTGTTTCCGAACCCGTCCGACGACGCCCGCTTCAAGGAGGCCGAGCTCGACGCGCTGCCCTCGGGTACGGCGGCAGCGGTACGCGAGCTGGCCACCTACCAATGGGAGTCGCCGGAAGCACGCTCCAAGTACGAGGAGATCCGCGAGTTGCTCGGCCGTGAGCTGCTCGGATCGCGCTTCGAAGGCATGAAGGAGGCGCTGCAGCAGACCACGCCCGAGGACGTCGAAGCGATCAACGAGATGCTGTCCGATCTCAACGCATTGCTCGCGGCGCACGCGCAAGGCCGGCCCGAGGTGCCGGAGCTGTTCGAAGAGTTCATGGCCAACCACGGCGAGTTCTTCCCGGAGAACCCGCGCACCGTGGACGAGCTGATCGATGTACTCGCGCAGCGCGCCGCCGCCGCGCAACGGATGCTCAACTCGATGACTCCAGAGCAGCGTGCTGAGTTGATGGAGCTGTCGCAACAGGCGTTCGGCAGTCCGCAACTAGCGCAGCAGATGGCTCAACTGGATGCACAGTTGCAGGCGCTGCGGCCGGGGGAGGACTGGTCCGGTTCGGAGCGGATGAGTGGAGATGATCCGCTTGGTCTCGCCGAAGGCGCCCAGGCGATGTCGGATCTGGCGGAGCTGGATGCACTCGCGGAGCAGTTGGCCCAGTCGTACCCGGGTGCGCGGCTCGAGGACATCGATCTCGATGCGCTCACACGTCAACTCGGCGACGAGGCGACGGTCGATGCCCGGCGGCTGAGTGAGCTGGAGCGGCAGCTGCGTGATCAGGGGCTGATCGAGCGGGCGCCGGACGGTTCGCTGCGGTTGTCGCCGAAGGCGTTGCGGCAGCTCGGTCAGACCGCGCTGGCCGACGTACTGCGGGCAGCGCGTGGTTCCGGTGAGCGGGATGCGGCCAACGCCGGGGCGGCCGGTGAACTGAGTGGATCATCGCGCCACTGGCAGTTCGGCGACACACAGCCCTGGGATGTACCGCGGACAGTGCGCAACGCCGTACTGCGAACAGCCGGCGCGGGACGTGGTTCGGTACGGCTCGATGTGGCGGATGTCGAGATCGCCGAAACCGAACATCGTGCTCGGGCCGCGGTCGCGCTGCTCGTCGATACGTCCTGGTCGATGGTGCAGGAAGGGCGCTGGCTGCCGATGAAGCGTACGGCGCTCGCACTGCACCAGCTCATCTCGACCCGGTATCGCAACGATGCACTTCAGCTCATCACGTTCGGCCGATACGCGAGCGCGATCGAGCTGCCGCAGCTGATCGGGATGGAAGGTACCTGGGAGCAGGGCACCAACGCGCATCACGCTCTGCTGCTCGCGGGCCGTCACCTGCGCCGGCATCCCGATGCTCAACCGGTCGTGCTGATGGTGACCGATGGGGAGCCGACGGCGCATCTGGAGCCGGACGGGACGGCCGAGTTCTCGTACCCACCTGAGCCGGCCACGCTGCGCAAGACGATCTTCGAGGTCGACCGGCTCGCCAAGCTCGGCGCTTCGCTGACCGTGTTCCGGCTGGGTGACGATCCGCGGCTGAACGCGTTCGTGGATCTGCTCGCCCGGCGCAGCGGTGGTCGCGTGCTCGCCCCCGACGCGGACGGCCTCGGCGCCGCGGTCGTCGGCGACTACCTGCGAACGCGCCGCAAGCTCTAGCACCGGAGTTCGGACACCTCCGCGGGACCTTGGACAGCTGACCGGATGTCCAAGGTCCCGCTTTGCTGTCTGCACCCTCGGGATTTCGCCGAATGTCTCGCGTTGTCAATGGGGGAAGGGTTTTCCGGCCTTCGATCTGTGGGGATGGTCACGTCGGTGGAGTGAGACCAGTGTTCAACTGGACTGGTTTTTGGGCTTACTCTGAAAGCACGCCCCCGCCGCCGGAGTCGATGGGCCAGCGGGTCATCTTCCCGCGCCTGAGCACCGCTTGAACACCGCCTGCAACCCAGGGAGTGACCGTGCCGAAACTCGTGTACGACTTCGCCGAAGGCAACAAGGACCTGAAGCAACTGCTCGGCGGGAAGGGGGCGAACCTGGCCGAGATGACCAACCTCGGCCTGCCGGTCCCACCCGGTTTCACCATCACCGCCGACGCCTGCCGCGCGTACTTGTCCACCGGCGCGGTACCGGCCGAGCTCGCCGACGAGATCGACCATCACGTCGCGCTGCTGGAACAGAAGATGGGCAAGAAGCTTGGTCAGGCCGACGATCCGCTGCTGGTGTCGGTGCGTTCCGGCGCCGCGGTGTCGATGCCGGGCATGATGGAAACGGTGCTGAACGTCGGCCTCAACGACGACTCGGTGAACGGCCTGGCGCATCAGTCCGGCAATCCGCGGTTCGCCTGGGACGCGTACCGCCGGCTGGTGCAGATGTTCGGCAAGACCGTCCTGGGCATGGACGGCGAGGTCTTCGAGGACGCGATCGAGGCAGCGAAGCAGGCGAAGGGTACGCGCAACGATTTGGACCTGGACGCCGACGACCTCCAACGGCTCGTCGGCACGTTCAAGCAGGCAGTTCACGATCACACCGGCCGCGAGTTTCCACAGGACCCGCGGACGCAGATGGACCTCGCGATCGAGGCCGTGTTCGACTCCTGGAACGCCGATCGGGCGATCCTCTACCGCCGCCAGGAGCGGATTCCGGCCGATCTGGGGACGGCGGTGAACATCTGCTCGATGGTCTTCGGCAACCTCGGGATGGACTCCGGGACCGGCGTCGCGTTCACCCGCGATCCGTCCAGTGGTCAGCCCGGCGTGTACGGCGACTACCTGCAGAATGCGCAGGGCGAGGATGTGGTCGCGGGCATCCGCAACACGGTTCCGCTGGCCGAGCTCGAGCAGCTCGACAAGACCTCGTACGACGACTTGATGCGCATCATGGCGACCCTCGAAGGGCACTATCGCGATCTGTGCGACATCGAGTTCACCGTCGAGCGCGGCAAGTTGTGGATGCTGCAGACCCGGGTCGGCAAGCGGACCGCGGCGGCCGCGTTCCGGATCGCGACCAGCCTGATCGACGAGGGCGTGATCGACACCGGCGAGGCACTCGGCCGGGTCAAGGGCGCGCAGCTGGCGCAGCTGATGTTCCCGCGGTTCGACGCGGACGCGGACAAGGACCTGATCACCAAGGCGATCGGGGCGTCGCCCGGCGCCGCGTCGGGCCAGGTCGTGTTCACCTCGGCCGCCGCGGTCGAGGCCGCCGAGCGGGGCGAGAAGGTGATCCTGGTCCGGCGCGAAACCAACCCGGACGACCTGCACGGGATGATCGCGGCCCAGGGCATCCTGACCAGTCGCGGCGGCAAGACCTCGCACGCGGCCGTGGTCGCGCGCGGCATGGGCAAGACCTGTGTCTGCGGCGCCGAGGACCTCGACGTGAATGTTGCCAAGGGCACCATTGCGGTCGACGGTACGGTGCTCGAGGCGGGCGAACTGATCTCGATCGACGGCACCACCGGCGAGGTGTTCCGCGGTGAGGTACAGGTGGTTCCGTCGCCGGTCGTGCAGTACTTCGAGGGCACGCTCGCTCCGGACGCGGGCGATGAGCTCGTTGCGTCGGTGCATCGGCTGATCAAGTACGCCGACGACGTACGCCGGCTGGGCGTACGCACCAACGCGGACACCGCCGACGACGCGGCCCGGGCGCGGCGGTTCGGCGCCGAGGGGATCGGGCTGTGCCGGACCGAGCACATGTTCCTCGGTGAGCGCCGCGAGTCCGTCGAACGGCTGATCCTCGCGGACAACGATGCGGATCGCGACACCGCGCTGGCCGAGCTGGAGCCGTTGCAGCGCGACGACTTCCTCGAACTGCTGGACGCGATGGACGGTCTGCCGGTGACGATCCGGCTGATCGATCCGCCGCTGCACGAGTTCCTGCCGTCGATGGAGGAGCTCGCGGTGAAGGTCGCGGTCGCCCGCGAACGGGGCGAGGAGCCGGGGCATGACGCGGCGCTGCTCGCGGCCGTGGAGCGGTTGCACGAGCAGAACCCGATGCTCGGCCTGCGCGGCGTACGCCTCGGGCTGGTGATCCCTGGATTGTTCGCGATGCAGGTGCGCGCGATCGCCACCGCGGCGCTCGAGCTCCGGCGGCGCGGCCGGGATCCGCGGCCGGAGATCATGATTCCGCTGGTCGGTGCGGTCCAGGAGCTGCACCTGGTCCGGGACGAGGTCGAGCGCGTACTCGCCGAGGTCGGCGGCGGCCAGGAGATTCCGATCGGCACGATGATCGAGCTGCCGCGGGCGGCCGTGATCGCCGACCAGATCGCCGAGGCGGCCGACTTCTTCTCCTTCGGTACGAACGACCTGACCCAGACGACGTGGGGTTTCAGCCGGGACGATGTCGAAGGGGCGTTCTTCTCGCGGTACCTGGAGAAGGGGATCTTCGCGGTGTCGCCGTTCGAGTCGATCGACCGCGAGGGCGTCGGCGCGCTCGTACGCACCGGGGTGGACCGCGGCCGGGCGACCAAGCCGGGGCTGAAGCTCGGTGTGTGCGGTGAGCACGGCGGCGATCCGGACAGCATCCACTTCTTCCACGAGGTCGGTCTGGACTACGTGTCCTGCTCGCCGTTCCGGCTCCCGGTGGCCCGGTTGGAGGCCGGCCGCGCGGCGTTGCCGGCCGAGTAGTTGCGGCTTGACAAGTCGATGGCGTGACCGTCTGTACGGGGTATCGGCGCCCGGATCGACCGGTCCGGCGCGTCGGTCACGAAGCGTTAGCGCGATCAACTGTCAGTAGGAATTTCCTTCACCAACCTCTTGCATTGTGCGGCTTGCGCTGGCGAGAATGACCGGGCGGGAAGGGAGCTCACTCGTCGACTTTCGGGTCTGACCTGAACCAGCCGCTGTGGCGGCTCGTGACTCCCTTTCCCGCACCAAATCTCCTTGTCTCCAAGGCCGAACGCCCTTGTCTTCAAGAGCGTTGTAGGGTTCTGGGCATGGCTCAATTTGTCGTGCAGCTGCGCTTCGACGTCACCCAGACCGAGCAGCGGATGGAGGTCCGGCCGGCGCATCGCGAGTACCTCGCCACCCTCAAGGCCGAGGGCCGGCTGGTCGCCGCCGGGCCGTTCACCGATCAGACCGGCGCGCTGCTCGTGTACGACGTCGCCGACGAGGCCGAACTGCGCGACATCCTCGCCAAGGATCCGTACACACCGGCTGGGGTTTACGAGCTCGCCACTCTCGCGGAGTGGCAGCCGCTGTTCCCGTTCAGCTGAGCTGGGGTCAGGCGGTTTCCAGGTTCAGGTGGTCGACGTAGGCCCAGAGCCAGACGAGCGGCGCAAGGACCAGCTCGGGCTCGTCGTCCTCGTCGGCGATGAACAGCATCGAGGCCTCGCCCCGGGTGAGGTCCTCGATGACTGCTTCGCACATCTCGAGCGCGAGCTCGAACGAGAGCAGCCGCGGGCCGTCCTCCCACTGCGGCTGGGGGAGCGGCAGGACGGGCGCCTCGTCGGTGCCGTTCAGCTCGACCGAGACCTTGTGCAGTTCCTCGTACAAGTCGTACGTGATCAGGCCGGCCACCGGGTGCCCGTCCAGGCCGATCAGGTACGGGTCGTCGGCGCCGTCGCGGAAACTGTCCCGGATGTCCGGCATCGCTGCCTTCAAATCGGTCACTTCCAGGTACGGCGCCTCGTCCGGTTCGTCGACCTCCGCCTCGACGAGACCGCTGCGCATTTGATCGAACTGGCGGAGCAGTCCGTTCAGCTCCTCGTACGCGCCGCCGCCCGGGGTCTTCTGGGCGCGGGTCTCCAGGTCGCGGAGGTGCTCGATCAGGTCGTCCTCGAAGTGCAACTCGTAGCGCGGGAGGCCGGGCTCGCGGCCGGCGTTGAGCTGCGCGACCAGTTGGGTCGACACCGGACCGATCCGCTCGGCCAGCACCTCCAGCGGCGTGGTCGGCTTCTCCTCGTCGTCGTGCGCGCACGAGTCGTCGTCGCCCTTGCCGTTGCCCTCCAGCGCGACCAGCACCTGGAAGGCCTGGAACGCGAGCAGCGCCGCGGTCGCCATCGTGCCGTCGCCGATCAGCATCAGCGGGTTGCCACCGGCTTCGGTGCGGCGGACGTGGTCCGGCATCAGGGTCGCGGCCTGTTCGACGTTCACCTGGCTGGCCAGCGACGACAGCCCGTGGTCGGTGTCGACACCGAGCAGCTCGACCAGGCGCTCCGAGCTCATGTCGAAGTTGGACCGCAGGTAGTACCGCAGCCAGCCGGCGTCGACCGGGTTGCCGAGCAGCTCGGCGATCCGGGCCCGGAAGTCGGCCAGGTCGGCGATCGCCAGCACCACCAGCACCGGCTGGTCACCGTCGCCGATCACCAGCGGCCGGGTGTCGCCGTTGTGGAAGCCCTCGATCACCTGATGCAGACTGTCCGCGGCCGCATCCAAGGGCCACGACTCCGCTTCGAACTCGTTGACCAGCGCGGCGGAGGTGTCGTCGGGCATCTGCGGGTCCTCTCCGGGGCGCGGCGGGAGTTGGTGGCCAACTCTAGGGCAGTCGGTGTTTCAGCAGGTCAGGTGGGTCCTGGGGGCGACTCCGCGTGACATTCGCTACGCTGGAACCGGCGGGTCGGTGCTGGGGTATCTCACATGTGAGATACAGTCCGCCGCATGAGCGATGACTACCTGAGCCGGATCGGAAACCTCATCCGGGACGCCCGCAAGCACCGCGGCTGGACGCAGACGCAGCTCGCGGAAGTACTGAACACCAGCCAGAGTGCGGTGAACAGGATCGAGAAGGGTCATCAGAACCTCACCCTCGAGATGCTCGCCCGGATCGGCGAGGCGCTCGACTCCGAAATTGTCTCTCTCGGCGGCGGTCCGGTCCACCTCCGCGTCGCCGGTGGCCGGCAACTTTCCGGTTCCATCGACGTCAAGTCCAGCAAGAACGCGGGCGTTGCGCTGCTCTGCGCATCCCTGCTGAACAAGGGCCGGACGACACTCCGCAAGGTCGCGCGGATCGAAGAGGTCAACCGCCTGCTCGAAGTACTCAACTCGATCGGCGTGAAGACCACCTGGCTGAACGACGCCGGCGACCTGGAGATCGTGCCGCCGGCCCGGCTGGATCTCAGCTCGATGGACGCCGAGGCAGCGGGGCGTACGCGCTCGATCATCATGTTCTTGGGTCCGCTGCTGCATCGCGAGGACTCGTTCGAGCTCCCGTACGCGGGCGGTTGCGATCTGGGTACGCGGACGGTCGAGCCGCATATGACCGCGCTCCGCCCGTTCGGGCTGTCCGTGAAGGCGACCGGCGGGGTGTACCACGCGCTGGTGAACCGGACGATCGCGCCGGGCAAGCCGATCGTGCTGACCGAACGCGGCGACACCGTGACCGAGAACGCGATCATGGCCGCGGCCCGGCACGACGGCGTCACCGTGATCCGGAACGCCAGCCCGAACTACATGGTCCAGGACCTCTGCTTCTACCTCGATCTGCTCGGCGTGAAGATCGACGGCATCGGTACGACGTCGCTGACCGTCCACGGCAAGGCCGACATCGACGTGGACGTCGACTACGCGCCGTCCGAGGACCCGATCGAGGCGATGAGCCTGCTGACCGCGGCGATCGTGACCAAGTCGGAGCTGACCATCCGGCGGGCGCCGGTCGAGTTCCTCGAGATCGAGCTCGCGGTGCTCGAGGAGATGGGGCTGGACTACGACCGCAGCCCCGAATACCTGGCCGAGAACGGCCGGACCCGGCTCGTCGACCTCACCACGCGGCCGTCCAAGCTGCACGCGCCGATCGACAAGATCCACCCGATGCCGTTCCCCGGGCTGAACCTGGACAACCTGCCGTTCTTCGCCGCGATCGCCGCGACCGCGACCGGCCAGACCCTGATCCACGACTGGGTGTACGAGAACCGCGCGATCTACCTGACCGACCTGAACAAGCTCGGCGGCCGGGTCAAACTGCTCGACCCGCACCGCGTGATGGTCGAAGGCCCGACCCACTTCTCCGGCACCGAAATGATGTGCCCACCCGCTTTGCGCCCCGCCGTCGTCACTCTGATCGCGATGATGGCCGCCAAGGGCACTTCGGTCCTCCGCAGCGTTTACGTCATCAACCGAGGCTACGAAGACCTCGCCACCCGCCTGAACTCCCTAGGCGCCCAAATCGAAACCTTCCGCGACATCTGACCCCCATCCGCGCGCCGGCACGGGTCGATCTCGGCAGCTCGACAGTACGTATACGCCCATTGCGGGCGGCTGGGCGCCCGGCTGAGTGTGCGGGTGCGCGCGTCGCACGCACACCTCCTGTCGAGCTGCCGCTTACCCGCGCACCTTGTCCGGAGCTGGAATCGGTGACTTGTCTTCCTCTTGGAGGAAGGCGACTGCTTCGGTGATGACTGCTGGGTCGGAGAGGATTCGGCGGTGGCCGAGTCCGGTGGTTGGTAGGAAGTGTGCTTGCGGGCCGTAGTTCCGTAGCAGGAGCTGTGCCTGCTGCGGATCGACGATCTCGTCCTCGTCGTTGTGGATCACCAGCAACTCGGTCTTCCCGCCGCTGACCGAGAACCGCGACCAGATGTCCCGGTCACCCTCGAAGTACCCGCGCTCGATGAACCGCCGCAGTTCCCGATTGATCTTCGGCCCCAACCCCAGCGCCGCGCAGAACGTATCCGCGAGATACGCAAAGTCCGCGACCCCACTGATCATCACCAGCCGCTTCGCCGCGACACCCTCCCGGACCGCATACAGCGCGAACAGCACCCCGAGCGAATGCCCCACCACCGCCTCGAACGGACCATGCCGCTCCTCCAGCCCGCGAATGATCCGCTGATGCCCAAGGATCGACACCACCGCCCCATCCGAGTCGCCATGCGCGGGAGCGTCGTACGACACCGGGCTGTACCCAAGCTCCAGCAACCGCTCGATGAACGGCGCGTACCGCGAGGCCCGCGACCGCCACCCATGCACCAGCAGCACCGGCCGCGCTCCGTCACCCCAGGCGTACGTCACGACATCGTCGACAATCTCCACCCGCGCCGCGCCGTGCACCGCCTGCTCAGCCGTCCGCACCCGCCCCCGAGCCATCGGCCGCCGCCACAACCGGAACGTGAGCCACCCCGCACCCCGCGGCGACAACAATCCGATTGTCTGCAACCCGACACTGATCAGCTTCCGCATGCCATCCCCTCCACCAAACAATACGAACGGTCGTATTATTAGTTTCGCACACCCCTCCCGTCAACGAGCCCCCACCCACGCCACCCGCCCCGTCAACGAGCCGCCCACCCACGGCGCCAGCCCCGTCAACGAGCCGCTCCGCTCACCCACGGCACCCGCCCGGCAGCACTGTCATTTGAGGCGTTCACCCCCGAAGTTGTCCCTTCACCCCTCGCATCCGAGGTGCTAACGGCCAATTTCAGGGGTTCACCCCTGAAATGACGGTCGGCCTGGGCGGGGAAGCCGCCGGGCGTGGGAGGGGCGGGCGGGGGAGCGGCCGGGAGTGGGGGCGGGCGTGGGTGGGGTGGGAGGTCGGGGTTGGTGCTTAGGATCGGAGGGTGGAGAAGGTGGATGGGCGGTTGGTGCGGGGGGATCAGACGCGGCGGGCGGTGTTGCGGCGGTCGGTGGATCTTGCGTCTGTGGATGGGCTGGAAGGGCTCTCGATCGGGCGGCTGGCGAGCGAGCTGGGGATCAGCAAGAGCGGGGTGTTCGCGCATTTCGGTTCGAAGGAAGAGCTGCAGTTGTCGACAATCCGCGCGGCGCGGCGGATCTATGCGGACAACGTGGTGATTCCGGCGTTCGAGGTGGAGCCTGGTCTCGGGCGGGTGTGGGCGCTCAGCAAGTACTGGCTGGACTACTCGCAGCGTCGCGTCTTCCCGGGCGGCTGTTTCTTCCAGAAGGTCTCGCACGAGTACTCCGCGCGCACCGGCGCCGTACAGGAGATGCTCGCCGCCGTACACCTGGAGTGGATGGACCTGATCGAAACCACCATCGACGCGGCCATCGAAAAGGGTGAGCTGACCGGCGATCCGAAGCAGCTCGCGTTCGACCTCAACGCGTACTACGAGGCCGCGAACTTGTCGTCGATCCTCCACAACGACGAGTCGACGTACGTCTACGCGCGCGAGGCCGTACGCCTCCGCTTGGAGTCGGCCGTACTACCGGGTGCCACGGTTCCTTGGTGAGGTGGAAGATCGCGATGCCGGCGGATCGGTGATGCGAGTAGGACAAGAGCGGCGAGCGGTACGCCGGCTGTTGTGATCCACAAGGCCGGCGTGAGGCCGAGCGTCTGACCGAGCGTGCCGCCGAGCAGCGCGCCGAGCGGGATCGTGCCGTAGTTGACGAACGAGGTGGTCGCGGTCAACCGGCCGAGCATTTCGGGTGGGCAGTACGACTGCAGGAAGGTGACCTTCACGACGTTGCCGCCGACGACGCCAAGGCTCACCCCGAACCCGCCGATCAGGTAGAACACCGGGCTCACCCCACCCAGCGGGATCAGCAGCGCGAGCGTCGGCAGGCCGAGCTCGCAGAAGAGCAGTGCCCGTGCCGTACCGAACCGCATGACGCGGCGGGCGACGAAGGCGCCGACGACTCCGCCGCTGGAGGCTGCCGCGATCAGGGTGCCGACCGAACCGGCGGTGAGTCCCGCTTCGCGGACCAGGAACACGACGACGATCGCCTGGTATCCCATCAGGGCCAGGTTGGAGACTGCGCCGAAGATCATCAGCGTACGCAGCCAGACGTCGTGGAGTACCAGCCGGATGCCTTCGCGGATCGCGCCGGGGGTTCGTGGGGCTCGGGTGTGGTGTTCACGGAAGCGGATCGCGGCCAGGCAGGCAAGCGCTACCAGGAAGCTCGACGCGTCGATGAGCAATGCATTGGAGGCACCAACGAGTTGAACCATCAGGCCGCCGCAGCCGAGGCCGGCGATCTGAGCGGCGGAGGCGCTGCCGTGCAGCTTCGCGTTGCCTTCCGGGTGATCGGGTGGATCGAGCAGGGTGGGGAGATAGGCCGTGTACGCGGTTTGGAAGACGACTGAGGCGGCGCCGGCGAGAAGCGCGATCGCGAGCAGGAGTTGGATTGTCAACAATTGACAGGCGGCGGCGACGGGTACGGCTGCGAACAGGAGGCAGGAAGCGACACAGGAGGCGAGCATGACCGGGCGGCGGCGGATTCGGTCGATCCAGGCGCCGGTCGGGAGGCCGATCAGCAGCCACGGCGCCCAGGCGGCGGCGGTGAGCAGGCCGACCTGGAAGGTCGTTGCATCGAGCATCGAAATCGCGACGAGCGGGAGGGCGACCGAGGAGGTGGCGCTGCCGAACCGGTTGATCGTCTCGCCGACCCAGAACAACCGGAAGTCCCGGTGCGCCCGAAGCAGACTCATCGGCGCCGGGGAAACGACTGCAGTTGAACGATAACCCGCTCGGCGCGGCCGGTCCCGTCGGCCGACTCGCTGGTCGAGGATGCTCCGGATGTCCCGGATGTCCCGCCTGCTTCGGTCATCGCGTGTGCTTCGGGTGGTTCGGGGGTGGTGTAGCGGTCTATTACGGCGGCTAGCTCGTCGTTCAGGGCGGTTAGTTGTTCCGGGGTCAGGTGGAGGTTGCGCCAATCGGAGAGGCCGGTTGCCTGTTGCCATTCGGCGGGCCAGTCTTCGTCCAGGTACGTGCGGACGCGGGTGTGGTACCGGTCGACCAGGTCGCGCAGGTACACGTCCAGTGCGCGCCGGGTCTCCGGGTCGTCCAGGAACTCGGAGGGGTCGAGCACGGTTTGGCGGTGGGGCAGTCGCCACCAGCGTTCGCGCTTGGTGCCGCGATCCGGGTCTTCTTCCAGATACCCGTGCTCGGCCAGCAGCCGCAGGTGCCAGCTGATCGTGCCGGTGTTTTCGCCCAGCCGCGTCGCCAGCGTGCTCGACGTGGCCGGTCCGTCCAGCTCGATCGCTTCCAGGATGCGCATCCGAAGCGGGTGCGCCAGCCCACGCAAACTCCGTGCATCAATCCGCCGCATAAATGCAGAGTATCCTCTGCAAAGAAGTCTCTGCAACCCCGGTACGTTCGGTGAGCAAGGGCGGTTCCTCCCGACGTACGAGGTCCGGGAACTGTCGGTGGGCCTGGCTAGGTTGCGGGGTATGCGGCCTCATGTGGTGGCTCAGGTGGCGGTTTCGGTGGACGGGATGGTGGCGGGTTTCGACGTTGACCTGGCGCGGTTCTATGCGTTGGCGACGTTGTGGCAGGAGGACGTGACGTTGATAGGGGCGGACACCGTTCTTGCACAGGAGGGGGCGTTGGGTGGTGCGGCCCGGCGCGGTGTGCGGGAAGAAGGGCCGTTGCTGGCGGTGGTGGATGGCCGGGGGAGGGTTCGTAGCTGGGAAGCGTTGGCGGAGCTCGGGTACTGGTCGGGCGTGCTCGCCTTGTACGCCGACCAGACGCCAGCGCGGCCGCCTGATGCCAGTACACTTGAGCTGATCACCGGGTATGACCAGGTTGATCTGGTTGAAGTACTGGACGTGCTTGGGCGGCGTGGGGTCAGTACGGTGCGCGTGGACTCGGCGGACGCCTTGTTGCGCGCGTGTTTTGAGCTCGGACTGGTTGATGAGCTCGCCCTGTTGGTGCACCCGGTGATCGTCGGTACTGGGCAGCGCTGGTGTGGTGATACGAAACTCGAGCTGCGCCACGTCGGAACCGAGGTGTTCGAGGACGGCGTGCTCTGGATGCGGTACTGCGTCGCCACTTGAGCCGGGCCGGATTCCTGAGTTCCTGGGCCGTTCAACCGCGAGGCCACGAAAACTGTCGGTGGGCCTGGTTAGTGTGAGCTGTGATGAGGAAGCAACACGAAGGGTATGACGAGCATGATGCCGAGCGCTGGGTCGCCGAGCCGGTCAAGCGGCCGGGGCGGACGGCGTTCGCCCGCGACCGGGCGCGGGTGCTGCACAGCGCTGCGCTCCGCCGGCTGGCGGCGAAGACGCAGGTCGTCACAGCCGGCAGCGACGACTTCGTCCGGAACCGGTTGACCCACAGCCTCGAGGTCGCGCAGATCGGGCGCGAGCTCGCGGCGACGCTCGGCTGCGATCCGGACATCGTGGACGCGGCCTGCCTGTCACACGATCTCGGGCATCCGCCGTTCGGGCACAACGGCGAGCGCGCGCTCGACCAGGTCGCGGCGGACATCGGCGGGTTCGAGGGCAACGCGCAGACGCTCCGGCTGCTGACCCGGCTGGAGTCGAAGACGTTCGACGCCGACGGCCGCAGCGTCGGGCTGAACCTGAGCCGCGCGACCCTGGACGCCGCGACCAAGTACCCGTGGCCGCGGCGCGAGGGCGAGCGGAAGTTCGGCGTGTACGACGACGATCTTGCCGTCTTCACCTGGTTGCGTGCGGGCGTGGGGGAGCGGCGCTGCCTCGAAGCGCAGGTGATGGACTTCGCGGACGACGTCGCCTACTCGGTGCACGATGTCGAGGACGCGATCGTCGCCCACCACCTGGATCTCGCCGCGGTGCAGGCGGACCGCGCGCCGTACTGGGACACCGTCCGGCGGATGTATTTGCCAGAGGCAACCGATGCGGAGCTGGACGTGGGTTGGGCCCGGCTGCGCGCGCTGAACTACTGGCCGGCCGCCGGATTCGACGACAGCCGCCGGGCGCTCGGTGGGCTGAAGGACCTGACCAGTCAGCTGATCGGCCGGTTCGCCACCGGCGCCGAGCAGGCGACGCACGCTGCTTTCGGCCGGTCCCGCCTGATCCGGTACGAGGCCGATCTGATCGTCCCCGATGGCATTCGCACCGAGATCGGCCTGCTCAAGGGCATCGGCATGTTCCACGTACTCAACTCGCCGGAACGCCAGGCCCGCCGCGCCATCCAGCGCGAGCTGCTCACCGAGCTGGTCGAATCCCTGTGGAAGAGCGCGCCGCGGCACCTCGATGTTCCTTTCCGGTCCGACTTCGCGGCGGCGGCCGACGACAACGCGCGGCTGCGCGTGATCGTCGACCAAGTCGCCTCGCTGACCGATCCCTCAGCCCAGGCCTGGCACGCTCACCTGGTCCAAGGGCAGGTCAAGTCCTAGCTTCGAGCGGATCGGCTGGTTCGTCTCGCGGATCGCGGTCAGTTCCGCGTCCGTGAGCGCCCGGCGGTAGACGCGGACCTCGTCGACCGTGCCTTGGAACCGGTTCGCGCCGTCGACTCGCTGCCCGACGTGGAGGCCCTGCACGCCGAACTCCTTGCCCGCCGTGACCGACCCGGCCGGAGCGGTCGCGGAGCCGACCTCGGTGCCGTCGACCAGCAAGCGGAGCTTGCCGTTGGCGCGTTGCAGTACGACGTGATGCCACGCGTCGTCGTTGTACGCCGAAGCCGACTGCACCGTCACATTGAACCGGTCAACCGACAGCAACGCCCGGATCCGATTGCTCTCCGGCTCCGCCCGCAACCACACCTGCGGCGTACTGCCCGACCCGGTCCGGTACGCCCAGAGGATCGCCCGCGAACCGGTCTTCGCGCTGTACTTGATCCAGGTCATCATCGTGAAATCGTCCGCGCCGAGGTCGATCGACCGGTCGAACGGCACCTCGACGTAATCGTCCACGCCGTCCAGCGCGAGCCCGTTCCCGTACTTGCCTGCGGCAACAGTCGCCCCACCGCGGACGTACGCCGGGTTGTGCGCCGGGCCGATATCAGCCGTCCGGGGACCAGGCGCCGGCGGAGCGGGGATGCCCGGCGGCGTACCGTTCGGCGTCGACAGATAGGCCTCGTTGAAACGCGCCCAGCGGATCGTTTCGTACGGGTTCGCGACGCCGGCCTCGTACAGCAGCCCGGCCTGATCGCCATCGAGCCGGACCAGATCCGAGTACGCGGACGGTCCCCAGTAGAAGACCTTTCCTTGCTGCCAGGTGCCGAACGATCGCGCCTCGTCGTACGACGAACGCACCGTCATCACCTCGCGCGCGGCCGGATGCGCCGGTGCGGAGAACAGGATGCGGTTCCGCTTGCCGCCTTCGTTCCGCGCGCTGAATCGCAGCAGCGAACCCTGGACGTCCGGCATCACCAGTTGCGGGATCGTCTTGAACGGTGCGTCGAAGGTCGCGCCGCCGTCACCGCTGATCGCGTACGCGCGGTTGCCCGGATCGGTGCCACGTTCGCGGGCGAGTGCGTAGATCCGTCCGTCGGTCAGCTCGACCACGGTGACTTCCTGCGCGATCACCTTGCCGTCGTCGCGGGACGTGGTCGCGCCGATGTGCCAGGTTTCGCCGGCATCGTCGGAGTACAGCAGATGCGTCCCGTACACGTGTGGTCCGGCGCCGTCGTACGTCTCGAAGCTCGCACCGACGATCAGCCGGCCGGCGTGCGGGCCGTGCTGGAGCTGGATGCCGTGCATCGGGCCGGTGGCGTACCAGAAGTTCCAGCTCGGCAGTTTCGCGTCGGTCAGTTCGCGCGGCGCGGTCCAGGTGGTGCCGTTGTCGTCGCTGGTTTGCACGTACGGGTCGCGGTCGCAGCCGTTCGTACACGGCTGCGGGCCGTTGTGGGTCGTGACCAGGACGATCCGGCCTGTCTTATTGTCAACAATCGGCACGGGGTTGCCGTGCGTGCTGCCGTTGCCTTCGGAAACCACCTGCAGCGGTCCCCAGGTCTTGCCGCCGTCGGCCGACCGGCGCAGCACGATGTCGATGTCGCCGTCGTCGCCGCAGTCCGCGACCCGGCCCTCGGCGAACGCGAGCACCTCGCCGTCGGTCGCATGCACGACGGCCGGGATGCGGAAGCACGCATACCCGTCGGTCTTCTGCTGGAACAGCACACCGTCCTCGACAAACGGCGCGGCCGGCTCTTTGGCTTGGGCGGTAGGTGCGGCGGGGCTGGTGAGACTTCCGAGCACCAGTAGGGCGGCGGCCGCGAGACGGCCTGGTGTGAGTACGCGCATGACTCTCCCGGAAAGGACATAGGACGTATTATGTCCTCGACAAATTAGTCATCCGCGCCGCCGACGGCAAGGGTTCGCTGAGGGCTAAGGTCGAGGGCATGGCTGATGCAGAGCAGATCGTGATTGTCGGTGCGAGCCTTGCGGGTGCGACCGCGGCCGGGGCCCTGCGGGAGAACGGCTGGAGTGGTGCGATCGTGCTGATCGGCAGCGAGCAGTCGCTGCCGTACGAGCGACCGCCGTTGTCGAAGGGTGTGCTGTTGGGCAAGGACACGACCGAGTCGGCGCAGGTCCACGATCAGCAGTGGTACGACGACAACTCGATCGACCTCCGCCTCGGCACGACCGTGACCGCGATCGATCCGACCGGTCACACGGTCACGCTCGACGACGGCACCCAGGTCCCGTACACGAAGCTGCTGATCGCCACCGGGAGCCGCGTCCGCGAGCTCGACGTGCCGGGCGCGAAGCTGCCGGGCGTGCACTACCTGCGGACCGCCGAGGACGCACAGGCGCTGACCGACGCGTACGCCGCGAAGCCGCGCGTCGTCGTGGTCGGTGCGGGCTGGATCGGCTTGGAGTCGGCGTCGGCGGCCCGCGAGCGCGGCTGCGAGGTGACCGTCGTCGAGCCGCAGGCCACCGCGCTCGCCTCGGTGCTCGGTGAGAAGGTCGGCGAGCTGTTCGCCGAGTTCCACCGGCAGCACGGGGTGCAGTTCCGCTTCGGCACCGAGGTGGAAGGGTTCGAGGGCACCGACAAGGTCACCGGCGTACGGGTTTCCGGCGGCGAGGTGCTGCCCGCGGACCTGGTGGTCGTCGGGGTCGGCGTCCGGCCGAACACCGAGCTCGCCGAGGAAGCCGGCGTCGAGGTCGCGACCCCGTCGAACGGCTCGGGCATCGTCACCGGACCTGACCTGCAGACCTCGGTGGCCGGCATCTGGGCCGCCGGTGACGTGGTCCGCTGGGATCACCCGCTGTTCAACCGGCTGGTCCGCGTCGAGCACTGGCAGAACGCGAAGGACACCGGCGCGGCGGCGGCGAAGTCGATGCTCGGCCAGGACGTCGCGCACGATGCGCTGCCGTTCTTCTTCACCGACCAGTTCGACCTCGGTATGGAGTACGCCGGGGACATCCCGCACGACACGTCGACCGAGGTGGTGCTGCGCGGCGATCCGAAGTCCGGTGCGTACCTGGCGTTCTGGCTGGACGCAGAGCACCACGTGCTGGCCGGCATGCACGTCAACACCTGGGGCGCGATCGACGGCATCCAGGACCTGATCCGGTCCGGCAAGCAGGTCGACCCGGCGCGCCTGGCCGACTCGGCGGTCGAGCTCAGCGAGGTCTAGAACGGGTGGGTGGGCACGCTGCGGGCGTGCCCACCCCCAGGGTCAGCTCGGGGGCGTGCCTTGCGGATTGGCGACGCAGCCCGGTCCCTGCAAGGACAGCTCGCTCTGCAGGATGTTCAGGTACGCGCACCCGTCGCGCTCGTTCGGCTCGATGATGCCGCCCTCGTGCCACTCGTTCCACGCGTACAGGAACAGGTAGTTGTCGACAGTCGACGGACGGGTCGAGGTCGCCATGTCAGCGGCAGCGTTCCGTACCGCCGTCCGGTAGCCGGCCAGCGACTGGTCGGGCATCCAGCGGATCGCCTTCACATCGGTCGTCTCGATCGGGTACCGCGGGCGTTCGTCGAAGTCGGACAGTACGCACCGCCCGTACGCCGCCGGAGCCTGGTTGTAGAAGGCGCGCTGACCCTGCAGGTACGTCGCGTACGAACGGCTCTCGACCGCCGGACCGTCAGTGGTGCAGTACGGCGCGTCCGCACCGGCGTTGCCGACCTGCTTCGGGTCGAAGCCGGCCTGGTTGATCATCACGTAGATGTCCTCGCCGAGCTGACTGCGTGCCTTCGCCCGGACCGTGTCCACGAACTGCTTGACCTGCGCGTTGCTGCCGTCGCCGAGACCGCGTGCGTCGCAGATGTTGAGGATCTTCCGGCCGTCGTTCGTCCGCAGCGTGTTGTCCTGCTGCAGGTAGCGCATCAGGTTCGTGGCGACCGCGTCGTACTGCGTGGCCGGGATCTTCAGCTGGTCGTACGGGTGCGCGCAGACGCCGACGGTGAAGTCGATGCTCTCCCGGTTCCGCGCTTGCAGGAACGCGTTCAGCGAATCGGCGGTGACGGTCTGGGCCTGCTTCGTGTTGTCCCAGTACCAGTAGAAGTTGAAGAAGCTCAGCCCGGCCGAGGTGGCCTGGGTGATGTGCTTCTCCAGCGTCTCCGGCTTCGAGTCGTCGTAGTACCCGATCGACGGCTTCAGGTAGGACCAGTCCTCGCCCGGCCAGTTGTCGGTCGCGTAGTGGGTGCCGTCGTGGAAGTCGCGGACGCCGCCCCACCAGTCGTTGTCGCGGCCGTAGATCTCCTTGGTCCGGGCGATGATCGTGCCGTGCCCGTGGGTGTTGAACATGCCGAAGTACACCGCACCGGCGCGTACCCAGTTCTGGTACACGTACCCGACCGGTCCGTCCAGCTTGTAACCGGCCTTCAGCAGCTCGTCGGTCTTTGCTGCTAGCGCGAGCCGCCACTCTCTACCGTTGGTGAAACGGCGCAGCTCGACCAGACCGGCGCCTGGCTTGGTAGCCACGTACCCGGCTGTTCCCTCCAGCACCCAGTGCTGTGCGACGAGGGCGTCTCGTTCCTGGGTGGAGCTGGTGAACAGCCAGGAGCTGGCGGTGGCGGAGGGCTTCAGCCGGTACAGGGCGGTCCAGCCGGTCTTGGCTGCTCGGCCGATGAAGCCGGTGGTGCCTGGCTGCCGTTTGAAGCCGGCTGCTGTTGCCGAGGCGAGCTCGCGTGGGTCAGCTGTGTACAGGCGGCCGGTGCCGCTCGCTGCCACCAGCTCCACGAACGGCGCCGGTTGCGCGGGTCTGGTCACTGCCTGCGCCGCAGCGGGTGGTGGTGGTTTTTGGTCCGCCAGGACGGGTCCGGCGGTCAGTACAGCTCCGATCACGGCGGCACTCAGTGCGAGCAGTCCGGCAGCGCGACGCATACAGATATCCCCAGTTCGTCGTCCGGTGGGCGGATGGCTTGCCGATGATCGTAGACTCGCGGGGTGGCAGGCCGGATCAAGGAAGAGGACATCGCGCTGGTGCGCGAGCGAGCCCGGATCGACGACGTCGTCGGTTCGTACGTGACCTTGAAGAACGCCGGCGGTGGCAACCTGAAGGGGCTGTGCCCGTTCCACGACGAGAAGTCGCCGTCGTTCAACGTCACGCCGGCCCGCGGTTTCTTCTACTGTTTCGGCTGCCAAGAGGGCGGCGACGTGATCGACTTCATCCAGAAGATCGATCAGATCACCTTCTCCGAGGCGGTCGAGACGCTGGCCGCCAAGGTCGGCATCCTGCTCCGGTACGACGAGTCCGGCGCGCCCGTACAACGCGGACCCGGCAACCAGCGCCCGCGGCTGGTGGAAGCGCACAAGGTGGCCGCGGAGTTCTACGTCGACAATCTGTTCGGTGCGGCCGAGGCGTCGATCGGGCGGCAGTTCCTGGACAAGCGTGGGTTCGACAAGGATGCGGCCGTACATTTCGGGGTCGGATTCGCGCCGCGTGGTGGCGAGGCGCTGATCAATCACTTGCGCGGTCGCGGGTTCAGTACGGCCGAGCTGGTCGCGTCCGGCCTGGCCGCGGAGGGCCAGCGCGGGTTGTACGACCGGTTCCGCGGCCGGCTGATGTGGCCGATCCGGGACGCGTCGTCGGATGTGATCGGCTTCGGCGCGCGGCGGCTGTTCGACGACGACCGGATCGAAGCGAAGTACCTGAACACGCCTGAAACCCCGATCTACAAGAAGTCCAAGGTGCTGTACGGCGTCGACCTCGCCCGTCGCGAGATCGCCAAGGGGCGCCAGGCGGTCGTGGTGGAGGGTTACACCGATGTGATGGCGTGTCACCTGGCCGGGGTGCAGACCGCGGTCGCCACCTGCGGGACGTCGTTCGGCGAGGATCATGCGCGGGTGTTGCGCCAGCTGCTGCTCGATCATGATCAGTTCCGCGGCGAGGTGATCTTCACCTTCGACGGTGACGAGGCGGGTCAGCGGGCGGCGCTGAAGGCGTTCGCGGGCGATCAGGCGTTCGCCGCGCAGACGTACGTCGCGGTTGAGCCCGAAGGTTTGGACCCCTGCGATTTGCGGTTGCAGAAGGGTGACGCGGCAGTTCGGGAGCTGATCGGGCGCCGCGTGCCGCTGTACCGGTTCGTGCTCGGGAACGTGCTGCTCAAGTACGACCTGGACCGGGCCGACACGCGGGTCGACGCGCTGCGTGAGGCGGCGAAACTGGTGATCAGCATCCGGGATCGGTCGAAGGTGGACGCGTTCACCCGGGAGCTGGCCGGGCAGCTGGGCATGGAGGTCGACCAGGTCCGCTCCGAGGTGCACCGGGCCGCGGCGCGTCAGCCCGCTGTGGACCGGGGTGGTCGCCAGGCGCCAGGCAGCGTTGGTGGTTCGGGCGGCGCCGCGGGTCGTGGCGGCGCGGTGGCCGGGGACGGCGTGCCCGCGCCGGCGCCGCGGGCGGAGATTCCTTCGCCGCGGGATCAGCGGTTCACGATCGAGTGGGACGCGCTGAAGGTCGCGATGCAGTACCCGGCGCTGGTCGGGGTCGCGTTCGACGAGCTGGACGACCACGATTTCACCCACCCGTGGCTGGCCGCGATCCGGGCGGCGATGGCGAAGGTCGGTGGTCCGTCGGCGGCTGCTCCCGGCGAGGCGTGGGTGGTGGCCGTACGCGATGCCGTGGGCAACGATCCGGCCGCCGCGGTGGTCGGCGCGCTGGCGGTCGATCCGCTGCGGCTGGGTCGCGAGCCCGACGAGCAGTACGGGCATGCGCTGGTGGCGCGGGTGCAGGAGCTGACCTGTGCGCGGCGGATCCAGGACCTGAAGTCGAAACTGCAGCGGACGAATCCGATCGATCGCGCGGACGAGTACAACCGGATGTTCGGTGAGCTGATCGCGCTGGAGGCGTACAAGGCCGAGCTGCGCAACCGGTCGATCTCCGGCGCGCTCTAACTCATCAGGCCCGGCCTGCGCGGGGGTTGCTCAGGGTGCGGCTTGGCTCCGCTCAGCTCGGCTCAGTCGGGCTCGGGTCAGTCGGGCTCGGCGAGTAGGGCGACCAGTTTGGCGGTCTCCTCCGCGTACCTGGTCGCGAACTCTTCGCTGTCCGGGTCGAGGCCCAGGGCGCGGGCGATCTGCGGGAACACCACCGGCGCCGCGGACACTCCGAACAGGGCGAGCCCGGCGTACGCCAGATCCAGGCGGGACGCGAGCTCGCCCGCTTCCTGCCGGCGGCGGAAGTCGGCGAGCATGCCCTGGAACCGCTTGTGCTGGGCCTCCTCGTCGTTGCCGGCGGTGTCGCGGTCGACGCCTTCGCGGATCAGCAGCCGGAGCATGTCGGGCTGCTCGATCGACGCCCGCGCGTACGCGCCGACGACCTCGCTGATCGTCCGCGCGTTGGAGGTGAGGTCCGGTTCGGCGGCGCGCCAGCTGTCGGCGACCGCGCGGTAGAGGCCTTCCTTGCCGCCGAAGTAGTACGAGATCAGTTGCTTGTTGACGCCGGCCCGGGCCGCGATCTCGCTGACCCGCGCACCGCTGAATCCGTGCGCGCCGAACTCGATCACCGCCGCGTCCAGCAACTGCTGCTTGCTGCGCTCGGCATCGCGCCGCCGCTCGGCCGGCTCCGGTGATCTCCGCACGTGGTCATCGTAGCGGACGGCCATCCGGTGTGCTAACTTAATCATCCTCACGGTTGACAGGGTTGTACGCGAGGATGATTGGGGATGGCGATGAGGGTAGCGATCATGGGTGCGGGGATCGGCGGGCTGGCGCTCGCGCACGGGCTGCTGAAGGCGGGCGTCGACGTGCGGGTGTTCGAGCGGGATCCGTCGCCGCGGCATCGCAAGCAGGGGTACCGGATTCACATCAGTCCGGTGGGGGAGGAGGCGCTGGCGGCGACCTTGCCCGACGCCGTACGCCGCCGGGTGATCGCGACCGCGACGAAACCGGGTGACCTGGTGGCGGGTTTCGACTCGCTGCTGAACAAGCAGTTCGAGCAGGTGTTTCCGGTGCCGGGCCCGGATGCGGTGACGTCGGTGGATCGGTACGCGTTCCGGCGCGCGTTGATGACCGGCCTCGAGGAGGTGATCGAGTTCGGGAAGCAGTTCGAGTCGTACGTGGAGACGCCCTCGTCGGTCGAGATCTCCTTTGCGGATGGGAGTTCGGCGACGGCTGATGTGCTCGTCGGTGCGGACGGGGTTGGTTCGCGCGTTCGTGGGCAGCTGCTACCGGAGCTCGATGTGGTGGACATCGGGGTGCGGTGCGTTTACGGGAAGGTGCCGCTGACGGATGAGGTTCGTGCGATGGCGCCGGCGGCGTTCTTGCGCGGGTTCTGTTTTGCCAGTGATGGTGCGGGGACCGGCGTTGCGTTCGGGCCGGTGATGTTCCGGGAGGCGCCAGAGGAGTACGGCGACTATCTGATGGCGGTGCTGACCGGGACGAACTCGGTGCTTGGCGCGTCGGACGAGGAATTGTTCGCGATGAGCCCCGCCGAGCTGTGGGGGATCGTGACGCGGTCAGTCGCCGGCTGGCATCCGTCGATCCGGGCGCTGATCGCTGCGGGGGAGGAGTCGGCCGCGTTCCCGATCACGTTGCGGACCTGCGTGACGGTGCCGACCTGGTCGTCCGCACGCGTGACGTTGCTGGGTGATGCAGTACATCCGATGACCCCTGCCGCCGGCGCCGGCGCGAACACCGCGTTGTGGGACGCCGCACGCCTCACCCGAGCCTTGATCTCGGGTGAGGACCTGGCGACGTACCAGCAGGACGTGGTCGCCAACGGTCAGAAGATCGTCACGGAGTCCTTGCACAACGCGGAACGGCTGTTCAATGTATCGATCCCAGCCTGAGCGCCCGCCGGGGTCAGATCACACCGAGTGCGAGCATCGCATTGGCTACCTGGACGAAGCTGGAGATGTTGGCGCCCGCCACATAGTTGCCCGGGGCACCGTACTCCTCGGCGGCGGTGGCGCAGCGGGTGTGGACGTCGACCATGATCTGGTCGAGCCGGGCCTCGGTGTGGTCGAAGTGCCACGAGTCGCGGGACGCGTTCTGCTGCATCTCCAGCGCGCTCGTCGCGACCCCACCGGCATTGGCGGCTTTGCCTGGCGCGAAAAGTACGCCGCGCTCACGCCAGACCGCGACCGCTTCGGGCGTACACGGCATGTTCGCGCCTTCGGCAACCGCGAGTACGCCGTTGTCGGCGAGCGTCCGAGCGGCGCGGCCGTCCAACTCGTTCTGCGTGGCACACGGCAGCGCGACCTCGCACGCGACATCCCACACCGAGCCGTCGGTGTGGTGCGTCGCCTTCGGGCGCTGGTCGGCATAGTCGGCGACCCGGCCGCGCTCGACCACCTTGATCTGACGCAGCAGCTCGACGTCCAGACCGTCCTCGTCGACGACATAACCGTTCGAGTCGGAGCACGCGACCACCTCGGCGCCAAGCTCCTGCGCCTTCTGCGCCGCGTGGATCGCCACATTGCCCGATCCGGACACGATCACCCGGCGGCCGGCCAGTTCCAGCCCCTTCGTCGCCAGCATCTCGCGCGTGAAGAACACCGTGCCGTACCCGGTCGCCTCAGTTCGTACCTGACTGCCGCCGTACGCAAGGCCCTTCCCGGTCAGCACCCCCGACTCGTACCGGTTGGTGATGCGCTTGTACTGCCCGAACAGATACCCGATCTCACGCCCGCCGACGCCGATGTCACCGGCCGGTACGTCGGTGTACTCGCCGATGTGCCGGTACAGCTCGGTCATGAACGACTGGCAGAACCGCATGATCTCGGCGTCGCTCTTGCCCTTCGGGTCGAAGTCCGACCCGCCCTTGCCGCCACCGATCGGCAGCCCGGTCAGCGCGTTCTTGAAGATCTGCTCGAACCCGAGGAACTTCACGATCGACAAGTTCACCGACGGGTGGAACCGCAGCCCGCCCTTGTACGGCCCGAGCGCCGAGTTGAACTCGACCCGGAATCCACGGTTGATCCGTACCCGCCCGCGGTCGTCCGTCCACGGCACCCGGAAGATGACCTGCCGCTCCGGCTCACACAGCCGCTCGATCACCGCTCCCGCCGCGTACTCCGGGTGCTTCGCGACCACGGGCTCCAACGACTCCAGCACCTCACGAACCGCCTGGTGAAACTCACTCTCACCAGGATTCCGCCCCAGCACCACCCCGTACGCGGCATCCAGGTGCTTCTCCAGGGCAGGCGTCTGCGTATGAACCATGCCGCGACAATACGAAACCCCCGCGTCCACTCAGCTCAGCGGGTCCCGGCCGTGCTGAGCGATCAGCACCTCGATGCCGTCCAGGATTCGGTCGAGGCCGAAGGTGACGTCGTCGTCGTGGACCTCGTCGGTGTACTGGTCGCCGGCCATCAGGCCGGCCAGGATCGAGTATCCGAGTTCGCGCAGCCGGGGCTCGAGGAACCGTGCCACCGCGGCCGGCTGGTCGGAGGCCGTGGGGCTGTCGCGTACGTCGCGACGCGCGCTGGCGGTCCGCCGGGCGTAGCCGTCCAGCAGCAGCGCGCAGGACAGGCTTTCGGTGGGACTCAACCCGGTGCCGGTCAGCACCTTCAGGATCGCCTCCGCCCAGCCGAGCAGGTTCGGCGTCATCGGCGCGCCGCGGATGGGGAGGTCGCACAGCCAGGGATGGATGTCGCACCGGTCGACCATCGCCTGAGTCCAGGCGGTCGCCGCGGCTCGCCAGTCCGGCGCGTCGCTGATCCGGTCCGGTGCAGGGCCCCAGCCGGCGTCACCGAGGAGTACGAGCAGTTCGTCGCGCGACCGGACGTACCGGTAGATCGCGTTGGCGGTCAGCCCGAGCCGCTGGGCGATCTTGGGCATCGACAACGCGGCGAAGCCGTCCGCGTCGGCCAGTTCGACGGCCGCGTCGACGATCTGCTCGACGCTCTGCGTCGGCTTCCGGCCGAGTTTGTTCGCCTTGGCCGGCCGGCCCCAGGCCAGCACCAGTCCCGGCGGCAGCTGCGCATCGTCGGTCAGCGGCATCAGGCCGGCTCCTCCCAGTCCGCGGAAGCCGAAGTTGACTTCGTGTGTACCTTACACTTTATATTAGTGCGAGCCACACACAAATAAGCTGAGGATGCTCGATATGAAACTGCAGAATCATCACGACGGACCGCGGCGACGACAGCGGTCCGGCTTTTCGCGCCGGCTCGGAGTGCTGCTGACCGCGACGGTGCTCGCGGGCGCGGCGGCAGTCGGCGGGGGTGCGGCCGGCGCGGGTGCGGCCGATGCCATGACGAACAGCCGAAAGACGGAGACTCCCGCGGATGCGGTGGTCTCGACGGACGCCGGGGCAGTACGCGGCACGCTCACCGCTGACGCCCGGCTGTTTCAGGGAATCCCGTACGCCGCGCCGCCGGTCGGCAAGCTCCGCTGGGCGTCGCCGCAACGGGCCGCGTCCTGGCGTGGCATCCGGGATGCCACCAAGCCCGGGGACCGCTGCGCCCAGGCGGGCGGGCTGATCGACCAGGAAAGTACGGCCGAAGACTGTCTTTATCTCAACGTCACCACGCCCCGCGTGAGCGGCGCACGGAAGCTGCCGGTGATGGTGTGGATTCACGGCAACGGCTTCATCAACGGAGCCGGCAGCCTGTACGGCGCGCAGCAGTTGGCGAACAGCGGCCAGGTCGTCGTGGTCAGCCCCAACTACCGGCTGGGCATCTTCGGCTTTCTCGCCCATCCGGCGCTGGACCACGGCGGAGCCCGGCACCTCTCGGGGAACTTCGGCCTCGAAGACCAGCAGGCCGCGCTGCGATGGGTCCGGCGCAACGCGGCCGCGTTCGGCGGCGATCCCGGCAATGTCACGATCTTCGGTGAGTCCGCCGGCGGCACCAGCGTTTGTTCCCACCTGGTCGCGCCAGGATCGGCAGGGCTGTTCCAGAAGGCAATCGTGCAAAGCGCCGAATGCACCGGGCGGAAGTGGTCGCCCGGACCGCCGACATGGTTTCCGTTGCCGCGATCGGAGCGCGAGCAGCACGGCCTCGAGGTCGCAGCCGAGCTCCACTGCACCGACCCACGGACCGCGGCGGCATGCCTGCGGGACAAGAAGCCCGAAGAACTCACGAAGTGGTCTGACAACGGGCTCGGATCAGGACCGACTGTCGGTGGCGGGGTGCTGCCTATCAGCCCGGATCGCGCCTTCGCGACCGGCCGCTACCACCAGGTACCGATCATTCAGGGAACCACCCGGGACGAGCATCGCCTGTTCACCGCGGCCATCGAAACCGCAACCGGCGCGGTGACGACACCTGCCAGCTATCGCGAGGAGATGCAAACACTCTTCGGCCCGTCGGACGCTGCACGGGTCCTGGCCCGCTATCCCGTCGACAAGTACCGTTCCGCCGGCGAGGCCTTGTCAGCCGTCGTGACCGACTGGGCCTGGGGCTGTCCGGTACTCGATCGAGATCGCGCCCTCGCCGCGCAGACACCGCTGTACGCGTACGAGTTCGCCGATGAAACCGCTCCGTGGTTCAGTACGCTCCCGAAACCCAACTTCCCGACCGGCGCGTTCCACGGCGCCGAGCTGCAGTACCTCTTCAACGACGAACAACTTCCCGGCCCGAGCACACCCGCGCAACAACAGCTCTCCGCCACGATGATCCGCTACTGGACACAGTTCGCGCGTACCGGAAACCCAAACGCCCCGGGCCTGCCCCGATGGCAGCCCTTCCAGAACAAGGGCCACGTCCAATCACTCGCCCCCACCCGCATCACCTCAGCCGACCTGGCCAAAGAACACCAATGCGCCTTCTGGAACACCATCAACTCCTGACCAAGCCTGCTCCGCATCGTGCAGCCGGCGTACGCCCTGCGTGATGCGGAGCAGGCTGTCGCTCACGTCGCCTGGTCCGGTTTCTTGAGTACTTCGACCAAGGCCGAGATGCTGTGATCGCCATAGCCCGCCGCGACGGCCCGATTCAGCAGGTCGTGCAAGGGGGCGTGCCAGGCCACGTCGAGGCTCGCCTCCTTGCCCAACTCCTCGTCGTAGGCAGCCCCCGCGAGGAAGAGATTGACCGACGACGCGGGCTTGGAGTAGTCGCCGTTGTCGATCTCCTCCGCAAAGACCGGCAGCACGGAGTTGATCATCTCGAACCATTTGGTGGTGAACCGCACCAGCGAGCTCGCCGGCAGCCCACGTGCCTGGACAGCGGCCGCGCCCTGGAAGAAGCCAACAAGCGCGGGCAACAAAGTGCCGCCCACCGCCATCTCGTACAGCGCCGCCAGATCCGGTTCGTCGCCAAGATGCACGGTGTCGCCGCCAAGCACCCGCAGCGTCGTTTCGTACTCGTCAAAAACGCTCTTGTCGCCGCTGTAGTACAGCAAGGTATCCGACGCCCCGACGGCCGAAGGCACGTTCTTCACAGCCCCATCCAAGAACCGAGCACCGTGCCCAACCGCCCAACTCGCCATCTCCCGCGCCCCCGCCGGCGACCCGCTGTTAAGGGTGACCAGCGCGCGACCCCTCAACGCCGCGCCCGCCGGTTCGAGGGCTTGACGAGTGTCGTCGTAGCTCGTCAGACAGGCGACAACGAGCGGACTCGCCGCTACCGCGTCCTCGATCCTCTCCGCCTGCTTGGCGCCCTTGCCAACAAGGGCCGCGACCTTGCCGGCAGTCCTGTTCCAAACCGTGGTCGGATGCCCACCCTCGACGAACGCCGCAGCCAACGCCGCCCCCATCGACCCAAGCCCAATCACCGTCACCGGCGTCCGGTGGTCCCCAGTCATATACGTACTCCAGACATCGTGGTTATGAATGTCCGATCCATGCTGGAGCTACACAGACCAACCCTCAAGTACCGACTAATTTGTCAGGTACTAACAAAATGGTAAGTGTGAGTCGAGTACTCATGTACCGCCACGGCGACTTGTCGAAGTGATGGTGGTGTTGCTGGCGAGGTCCACGGGGTCGGCAACTCTGCGGAAGATGATCGGTACGGTGGATTTCGCGTTGAGGTCCGCCATGGTGGCTTCGATGGGTGCTGTCGACCACAACGTGACGCTGACGCCCGTGTAGTCATTGCTTGGGCCGGTTGAGCTCACGAGGCCTCTGTTGTCGGCCAGTACTTGTCGAGCGATCAGATCAAGGTCAGCCAATGAGTACGGCGATGCGTGGAAGCGCACGGGCACCAGCTGGGCATCAGCCAGGCTGCGTAGCTCGGCCGGTGGCGTGCCTTTCCAGTAGACCGCGACGGTCTTGGTGCCCCGGAAGATTCGGACGCCGGACCCGGTGTCGGAACCTTCGGAGTGCGCCGACCTGTCATGATCCCTCTTGCATCCGCGGCGACGTCCCCAGCTGCTACCGAGGGCACGACGAAGACCCTTGTGCTGAGTCTACGCGGCAGTCCCGCACCGCCTCGGACTTCATGTCACAGGACATGGCACGGGCAACATCGGAGCTGCGGCAGGTCACTGCCCAATGTGGCCGTGGCCTGGGGTTTTGCTTGTAGGGCGGACGGGACTCGAACCCGTGACCCAGGGATTATGAGTCCCCTGCTCTAACCAGCTGAGCTACCGCCCCGTGTGCGGGTGATCGTAGCTGGTGGGGGGCTTGGGGGTGGAATCGTGGGTCAGGACTTGGGGCCCAGGCGGAGGGCTTCTTTGAGGAAGACTCGGTAGACGCTGGGGGTGTTCTGGGTGGTGATGACTTCGACCACGGCGCGGGGGTGGCGTGGCGTGGTGGCTTCTTTGAGGAGGGCGTCGGCGAGGTCGCGGCGGGAGGTGAAGCGGCCGATCGTTTGGGGAGGGGTGACGGTGTAGCTGGTGATGCGGTCGCCGTCGAACAGGCCGGAGGGGCGGAGGACCGTCCAGTTCAGGTCGGTGGCGGCGACGAGCTGCTCCAGGCGGGCGGCGTCTTCGTAGAGAGGACGGCCCATCTTGAGCAGCATGGGGATGACGACTTTGCTGTAGATGAGCGTTTCGCCGGGCGGGGCGGTCATGGGTACGCCGGTTGAAGTTACGCAGACGAGGCGCTGGATGTCGTGTGCGGTCATCGACTTGGCGATGTTGGCGCCGGCTTCGGACAGGGTGGTCGGCGCCTCGGAACCGTACGGAACGCCGAGGGTTGAGATGACCGCATCGTGACCGGCGACGGCTTGGTGTACCGCGTCGGGGTCGAGGGCGTCGGCCTTCATGACGGTCAGGGCGTCGTCGCGGAGCGGGAACGTCTCGGGGTGCCGGGTGATCGCCGTGACGGTGTGGCCCTCAGCGAGTGCCTGGGCGGTGGTGAGACGTCCGGTTGGGCCGTTGGCCCCGAAGATCACGAGCTTCACTTGCCTGCCTCTCGATGGATTCTTACGCTGATCATATTCATTATAAGCAGCGTAAAGTATCGATCCGGTTAGGGTGCGGGCATGGGAGCAGAGCCGGAGCGCCGGCGGTACGACTCGATCCGCCGGACGGCGCAGGCGCTGCAGACGCGCGCCGAGATCGCCGACGCCGCGCGCAAGCTGTTCGTCAGCAACGGCTGGGCCGCCACCACCGTGCGCGACGTGGCGCGGGAAGCCGGCGTGTCCACACCGACCGTCTATTCGGTGTACGGGAACAAGGCCGGTCTGACGCAGGCACTGGCCGACGCAGCTGACCTGTCCGGTGATCTGGATCGCCAGATTGCCGAGCTAGATGCTGCGAAGGGCAGGCCGGTGCTACAGCTCGCCGCGATGGCCGGATTCGATCGCCGGCTGTACGAGCGCGCCGCGGACGTCATCCTGCTCGTACGCGAAGCCGGCCGCGCCGAACCCGAACTGGACGCTGTGTACCGCGAAGGGCGCCGCAAAGCCGACCAGACGCGCGTCGCGGTGTTCTCCGAGTGGGGGAAGAACGTACTGCGCGCGGGCCTGGATGTGGCGTCGGCTGTCGACGTGTACGCCGGTCTGTGCAATGTGGATGTGTATCAGACCCTCATCGGCGAGCGCGGCTGGTCACCTGACCGCGTGGAGCAGTGGTGGGCCGAGACGCTGGCGCTGGTACTGCTGGCGGATCAGGTCCAGTGATAGAGCAGGTTGACTGCCAGTGCGGCGACTGAGGTGAGGAAGAAGAGCGCCCAGTTGCCCAACTTGCGGGAACCGACTCTGAGGTGTGCGAGGAGTGCGCCGAGGAAGTACAGCACCAGGCTGTACGTGGCTAGCAGTCCCAGCATCGGTAGCGCGAACCCACCGACCAGGCCGAGTGCGCCGGCCGCGAGTAGTACGCCGAACACCGGTACCCAGGAGCGGGGTAGGCGTTTGATGTCCATCTGGGCCTTGGGGAACTCGTGGCCGATCAGGTAGACCACCGCGGCGCTGGCGTAGAGCAGTGCGGCGAAGATCGTGACGACGGCGTACGTGACGAACATTGACCCTCCGGGCGATTGATCGAACTGACCCCTTCGACGAAACAGGGATCAGTTTTGCCAGCCGTCGTCGGTGGGGTGGAGTGAAATCAGGGGTGGGTCAGGGGTTTGACTGAGGGGAGATTAGGTCTGACCAGGCATGATGGAGTCAGCTCCGGACGAAGGGAACACCGATGGGCTGGTTCATTTTCCTGGTGATTGTGATCGGCGCGGTCGCGGCGTACAAGTACCGCGTGCCGCTGCTGGCGAAGCTCACCGGTCAGCCGCAGCAGCGCATTCAGCGAGCGATCGACCGGAAGAAGGGGAAGTAGGCCGCCGAGCCACCTCCTCACGACAAGCAAGAGGCCCCGACCGGACATCCGGTCAGGGCCTCCTTGATCTCCTGCCCCCGATCCAACTGACGAGCCGCCGCGCACAGCGGCGGCCGTCAGTCCAGGCGTGCAGTGAGGTCGCGGCGCTCAGCCGACACGAACCGCGGCAACCGATGCGGCGGCCCTCAGCCGACGCGTGCCGTGGTGACCGAGGCGCCCGTGGTCAGCCGACGTGTGCGGTGGTGATCGGGGCGGCTGTGGTTAGCCGACGCGTACTGCGGTGACTGAGGCGGCAGCGGTGATTTCGCCGCTGCCGGCTGCGCTGGCGTCGTCGTTGTAGCCGAAGGCAAATACCTCAACGGTCGTTGCCTTGTCGACCTTGACCACCTTCACCGTGGAGCCGGTGAGCTCACGGTCCGCCGACGGTGAGATCTCGGCGCCGAGGATGGTGCCGTAGTCCGTACCGAACGAGGTCGTCGAGGCGCCGACCCGGAGGGCGAGCTGCGGGCGCGTACCCGCCACGCCCTTGGTCGTCCGGGCGAACGTCGCGGTCGAGTTCAGCAACCACGTCCCCGGCTTCAGCGTGAACTCGCCGACCTTGGTCTTGTTCGCCTTGAACGACCCACCGATCTTGTCGACCTTCACCGGGTCGAAGTCCTTCGAGACATCCGACTTCCCGTACTCGTCCGGGGTGTCCTTCAGGAACTTGGCCCGGTCGGCCGGAACGATTTTGCTGGCAGGCAGGCTGTTGTCGACCACTTGAGACGCGGCGACGGATCGCGGGCAGAGCGGGTACGACAGGGTCTTGCAGTCCGGCTTCACCGCGCCGTTGGCGGCAACGGTGACGCCGACCAGCACGCCGGCTCCCAGTACACCGGCGATGAGCAGGCGCCCGCCCTTGGTGTTCAGCACCTTCTTGACGTTCACAAAGGGTCCTTTCCCCTCCATCCCCGAGTCCCCCTCGGGATTTGGAGAGGAAGCTACGGCACTTGGCGGTCTAGGCCAATAGCTCCGGCGAAAGAATTTTCAGCGCCGTGAGTTGGCCAGGTGGCGCGCGACGCACCCAGAGGCGGGAACGAGCGACAGGAACGAGCGACAGGAACGAGCGACAGGAACGAGCGACAGGAACGGGGAGGCGGGAGCGGTGGCATGAGTGGGAAGCGGGAACATGAAAAACCGGGCTCCAGATATGGAGACCGGTTGTGATCTTGCTCCCGCGACTGGACTCGAACCAGTAACCTGCCGGTTAACAGCCGGCTGCTCTGCCAATTGAGCTACGCGGGATCAGGTGCTGCTCTGTGCCTCTAACCCCGAGGACTTGAGTAGGTTAGCAGGACGGCGGCGAACTACAAAAACGAGATTCGGGTGGCTGTCGGGTCAGATTCCGAACTCGTCGCGGACCTCCCGGAGGGCGGCCTCGGCGGCGTCCAGGACGCCGGGCTGGTCGGGCTCCAATCCCTTGTCCAGAACGAGGTTCCAGTTCACCGGGGCATCCGTGGCGGCCGGGCTGCGGCGGCCGACGACGCGTACGCCGCGTTTGCCCGCGAGCGGAATGTGGCGCTGGATGACGATGCTGGCGTCGACCCGCTCGCGCAGCAGCTGACCGAACCGCCCGGGGTTCTCGACCTTGAGCTCGGTGGACCGCAGCGGCGTCCCGAAATCGGTGGTCTCGTACACGTGCAGGACGGAGCCCTCGGCGTCCCAGTTGGCGCGCTCGATCCGCTCCCAGCCGACTCGGCGATCCGCATCCGCGGAGTCCGACGGCAGGTACACCGCTGCCCGGGTGCCGGCCACCCAACGTCCGTTGGTCAGCTGCACGGCGGCCAGGATGTCCTCCTTGCCACCGGTCTCCTGCCGAGCGGCCGCTGTCACGGCGTCGCTCAGCTCACGGGGCCAGGCGGTACGCAGAAGTCTCACAGTCACATCATTCCAGTCGCTCCAAGCGGGGACTCAGGCGACGTAGTCGCGGAGTTGGGGGAGTGCCCGGCGGCGCAGTTGCCGGAGCGCTTCCCGTTCGAGCGTGCGAACACGCTCAGGGGTCAGATCAAGCTGAGCAGCGGTCTCCTCGGGGGTGCAGGGGATATGACCGTGCAGCCCGAACCGGTGCTGCACGACGGAAACATGCAAGTCGTCCAGGAACTGCAGTTGGTGCGCGATGTCCCGGCGCAGCGCGGCCCGGAGCACGATCGGCTCGTCGTCGACCACCGGATCGGCGCCGTCCAGATCGAGCGTCTCGGGATGCATCCGCCACGCCTGCGCCCGCTCGACCCGGGCCACCGTCAGCCCGGTCGCGAACGCGAGCTCACGCGTACTCGGCTCACGTCCAAGTCGCTGGGTGAGCTCGTGCCGGCTGACCATCACCCGCGACGAGTCCGCGTACGCCTGCGCGGGCATCCGCACCAGCCGCGATCGATCCGAAATTGCTCGCCCGATCGATTGCCGAATCCACCAGATCGCGTACGTCGAGAACCGGTGCCCGAGCCGATGGTCGAACCGCTCGACCGCGCGCATCAGGCCGATGTTGCCCTCCTGAATCAGGTCCAGCAGTGAAATCCCCTTCCCGGAGTAGCGCCGCGCGAGCGACACCACCAGCCGTAGATTGCCTTCGATCATTCGCCGCCACGAGTCCCGTCCGAGCAGGACCACCTCTCGCAGGTCGCTCGGATCGTGCCGCCCCGGATCGCCGGACAGCCGCTCCGCCGCGAGCACGCCCGCCTCGATCCAGTACGAGTGCTCGTTCACCTCCTCTGCCGTGAGTAGTTCGTGCTGCCCGATGTCGCGCAGATACGCCACCAAAGCCGTCACGTCGGCCGGTTCACAGTCCAGCTCCGCCATCCGCGCTTCCCGCTCCTTCGCATCTCCTTGCCCAAGAGAATGCCGGGATCGGGGCCACAAATCCCCGACGACTTTCGCGGCTGTGGATAACCGGCGCTTGTGATTGATGTGTGGGTCGGGTGGGGGTTGTTGGTCGAGCCTTTTCCTGAAATGGCGCCAGAAAGACTCCTGCCCGCTGCGGAAAAGGCTCCTGCGACGGTGCAGTGGACGTGCGGTGGGTGTGTTGTGGGGGGCGGGGTGGGGCTGGGGTTGTGGGGCGGGTGGTGCGCAGGCGGACAGGACGTATGGGCTGGGTGGGTAGTGCACTGGAGCGTGAACGGGGCGGGGTGTACGGCGTCTCGGGAGTGCACTACCTGTCAAGCTGCCGATTGCCCGCTGCAACCGCGGCCGTAACGGGCGCTGCCGGCAGGTCGATGCGCGACCTGCCGGACCATGGACAGTTACCGGACCGTGGACAGCTGAGCAGGTATCCAGACTCTCCATGGAGTGTTCTAGCTCCGCCGCAAGGCTGGACCGACTCATCGTGCGGGTCTCCGCGCTCACCGCCGGCGACTAGCGACCATCCCTCCCCGCCGCAACTGACCCACACATCAATCACAAGAGCCGGATAACCGCGCCGGCCGGAATCAGTCGTGTTCGAGATGGCGCCGGTTGATCTCCACGGCGGCGGTCATGAACTTCACGCACACCTGCAGGTCCTCGTCGCTCAGCGACTGCAGGTACTCCTGCCACTCCGCGCCGATCTGTGCGTACAGCGGCCCGACCCGGCGCTCGACCTCCTGGACGACCGGCGAAACGACCACCCGGCGCCGGTCGGTCGCGCTGCGTTCCCGCCGGACGAAGCCGGCGCTCTCCAGCCGGTCGACCAGTTGGGTGATGCCGCCACCCGCGCTGATCCCGGTCCGGCTCGCGAGCAGGCCGGGGGACGCCGGCCCGTCGTTGATCAGCATGCCGAGTGCCTGCAGGTCGCTGGCGGTCAGGCCGGCCGCCCGGGCGACCGAGTCCTGGAAGAGCACGGCGTACGTCATGAAGTCGCGCATCAGGCGGGCGGAGTCGTCCAGCAGGGACTCCCGTTTGGTCATCGGTATCTCCTCAGGATATTCTCTCGCTAAGAGAGAGAATACAGATACGAGTAATCGGATCGTCCACTCTAGAGGAGTGCGCATGCCCAAGGCTCTTGTCATCGGTGCCGGTGTCGCCGGCCCCGCTGTCGCCACCTTGCTGACCCGGAACGGCTGGGAGGCGCCGGTGTTCGAGGCGCGCAGCGAGCCTGACCCGTTCGCGGGGCTGTTCCTGAACATCGCAGTCAACGGGCGTCGCGTCCTCTCGACCCTCGGACTCGAGGAACGGCTGCTGTCCGACGCGCACCCGGCTCCGAACATGGTGATGTGGAGCGGACGCGGCAAGCAGCTCGGAGTGGTCCCGAACGGTCCGGCCGAGCGTCCGGCGGACGGCGGCGTCGTGGTCCGTCGCTCCTGGCTGCACGAGGTCATCCGCGACGGCGCCGAGCAGGCCGGAGTCAAGCTCACATACGGTCGCCGCCTGGCGGAGGTCCATCAGCACGCTGACGGTGTCACCGCGCGGTTCACCGACGGGACGGAGGAGGACGGCGACTTCATCATCGGCGCCGACGGCATCGGGTCCGCCGTCCGCAAGTACGTCGCGCCGGACGTCGTACCGACCTTCACCGGGCTCTTGGGCAGTGGGGGATTCGCACGCGTACCAGGACTCGAACCGACGCCGGGCATTCAGCACTTCGTCTTCGGAGCGAGGTCCTTCTTCGGGTACCTCGTCCGGCAGGACGGCACGGTGTACTGGTTCGCGAACCTCACCGCTGACGCGCCTCCGGCCGACCGGAGTGGACTGATCGGCAGCGGCGCGACGTCCGACGACTGGCTCGCCCGGCTGCGCGAACTGCACTCGGACGACCCCGCGCCGGTCCCGCAGATCCTCGCCGCGACCCAAGGCCCGGTGACGGTCTACCCGATCTTCCGCCTGCCGCGCGTGCAGCCGTGGTGGAACGACCGCGCGGTGCTGGTCGGCGACGCCGTCCACGCGACGAGTCCGTCGGCCGGCCAGGGCGCGTCGATGGCGCTCGAGGACGCGGTAGTGCTCGCGAACCACCTGGGCAAGGACAACGGCCTCCAGGCGTACGAGGACGCGCGCCGGGACCGAGCCGAGAAACTGGTCGCGTACGCGGCCGGAATCGACAAGCAGAAGCGGGTGTCGAAGTCCCGGATCTCGGTCGCGATCCGGGACCTGATGCTGCCGATCTTCCTGCGCAAGGCCGGCGCGGACCATCGCAACGACTGGATCTTCGACTACGACGTCCCATTCGGCGGAGGCCGCGCGTAACCTTGCTCGAATGCGAGTGGCGACCTGGAATGTGAACTCGGTCAAGCAGCGGATGCCGCGGTTGCTCGGGTGGCTGGACGAGCGGCAACCCGACGTCGTGTGCCTGCAGGAGACCAAGCTGACCGACGACGCGTTCACCGCGCTGCTCGGCGACGAGCTGACCGCCCGCGGGTACGAGCTCGGTCTGTTCGGCGAGCCGCAGTGGAACGGGGTCGCCCTGCTGTCGAAGGTCGGCCTCGACGACCTCGTGACCGGGGTCGCCGGCGCGCCGGGCTTCCCGCATCCGGAGGCGCGGGCGGTCGCGGCGACCTGCGGCGGCATCCGGATTCACTCGCTGTACGTCCCGAACGGGCGCGTCCCCGACTCCGACCACTACCAGTACAAACTCGCCTGGCTGAAGGCGCTGGCCGAGGTCGTCGCGGGCGGCCCGGACGAGCAGATCGTCTGCGGCGACATGAACATCGCGCCGACCGATGCGGACGTCTTCGATCCGGCCGCGTACGTGGGCCACACGCATGTGACCGCACCGGAACGGCAGGCGCTCGCGGACCTGATGGCAGCCAAGGACCTGCACGACGTGGTCCGTGAACGCTGGCCGGAGGACCGGGTTTTCAGCTACTGGGACTACCGCGCGGGCATGTTCCACCAGGACCTCGGGATGCGGATCGATCTGATGCTGACCACCGCTCCGGTCGCGGAGCGGGTGCGGGCGGCGTGGATCGATCGCAAGGCCCGGAAGGGTACGGGTCCGAGCGACCACGCGCCGGTGATCATCGACTTGGACACTGCTCCGGACGGCGACATCGGCCCGCTCGTACCGCCGCCGTCCGCGCCACGAACCGCCCGTAAGAAGACCACCAAGCTGCCGCAAAGCCGCTGACCAGAGCAGCTGACCGAGGCCGCCGACATGAACCGCCCACCACGAAGCCATGCCATCCTGGTCGCGGTGGTGCTGTGCACCGCAGCAGCCCTCACCGCATGCACTGCCAACAAACAACCCACGCCAGCTCCGGTCGCTTGGACCAAGGTCGACGTCGGCCCAGCCGAGCCGGTCACCCTGACTGCTCACGACGACCAGCTGCTCGTCGGCCTACGGCACCGTGGCGCGAAGGTAGTACCCGAGCTGCAACTCCTAGATGCGACCGGCAAACGCACTGAGATCCCGGTCAAGCCCAATCCGGCCAGCCCGTACGCGTTCGAAGCCATCTGGTACTCGATCGCGTACGACGGCAAGCAGCTGCTCGCACTTGGCGGAGCCGCCGGCGGTGCGCACTCCAACACCCGCTGGACTGTCTGGACAGGCAGTCCGCAAACCGCACTCGTGGAGCACCCGCAGAACTTCTTCACATTCGGCGGCCAGACCGCCGGTGATCTGTACAGCGCAGTCATCACGCCGGCCGGCAGGGCGCTGCTCGGCTCGTGGGGTGGCGTACAGACCGGCAACGACGCGATGGTCTGGCTACCGGAAGGCGCCGACGCGAAGTGGACCCGTCAGAGCCCAGCGAAGACAGCCCTGCAGAGCACGCCGTCCCTCCTGGTCGGACCCGGTTTTGGTACGACATTGGGCGCGCGAATCGTGCTTGCCGGTTCACAGGTACGGCTTGCGCCCGGAGTGGTCGCCCAAGAAGCAGCGGTCTGGTGGTCCACGAAGCTCAACCAGGGCTGGTCGCGGATCGTCCTCCCCGATCCCGGAAACCGCAGTCAGGCCAACACGGCGACCTGCGCCAAGGACTGTGTGATCTCCGGCTACGTCGACGGTCAGCTCGCGCTCTGGCGACTGGACGCGTCCGGCACGGCGAAGCGGCTTCAAGGCGTCCCGTCGATCCCAGTCGGCGACAAGGACAAGCTGCCGCCGCCGGTCGTCACCGGCGACACCATCGTCCAGATCGTTGCTCAGGACAACAAAGTGAAGCTGGTCAGCGGGCAGGACGGGCACTGGACCGTACAGGACTCAACCGGCCCGACAGGACCGGTGACCAGTGCCGCGCTGCTTCCGGATCACAAGCTCTACTTGATCGCCGGCGCAGCCCTCTGGCAAACCACGCTCAGCTGAGCAGACCCTTCACGTACGCCGCCTGCCCCGCGTGCTGAGTGCAGTCGTCGATGACGCTGACGAGCCGCACTCCGAGGGTGACCGGCGGGTCCCACCGGCGGTCGACGATCCGATCCAGGTCGTCGTCACTGAGTAGCCGGAGGAACTCGACCGTCCGCGCGTGCACCGCGTCGTAGTACCCAATGAGTTTGTCCGCGCTCAGCTTGACCTGCTCGACCTGCTCCGGGGTGTGCGCGTAGCCGGTGTCGGCCGCGTCGAGAGGCAGCCCGAGCCGCTCATGCCAGCCGTCTGCGGTGTGGACCTGCTCATAGCCACCGGCGTCGGCCAGATGGTCGTCCTGGACGCGGGTCAGGTGCCAGATCAGCCAGGCGATCGAGTTGGCCGTCCCACCCGGCCGGGTGGCGAGCGTCTTGTCGTCGAGCCCCGCCACGACGGCGTGCACGACTTCCTGAACCCGGCTGTGGGCATCGATCAGCAGTTCACTCGTCTTCATACCCGCCACCGTAGTCTCCAGGTCGGACAATTCCCCGCGGTCGCGGCGCTGGCGCTGCGGGGCCGCACGATCACAGCTGGTGGTCCTTGAGAGATATTTCAGGTAGCTGAGCGATTCTGAGTGAAAAGCACCGAGGCGTTTCCCAGCTGTTCGCCTCCGACGGCTCGCGGCCGGCGGACTGCGGACCGAGGCTGGGTGAGCCGATGCGCCGTCGACCTGACGGCTCCGGCTCGCACAGCCCGAAGGAGCTAGAACGTGTTCGTCCGCAGCAAACGCCGGCTTCCCCTGGCCGCCGGACTCGGCGCGGCCCTGATCGCCGCGGTCGCCGTCCCCGCCGTTGCCCTGGGCCACGATCAGGGTGCGCCGACCAGCACCCCGATCAAGCACCTGGTGGTGATCTTCCAGGAGAATGTGTCGTTCGACCACTACTTCGCGACCTACCCGAACGCCGCCAACACCGCGGGTGAGCCGCGCTTCACCGCGGCCGCCGGTACGCCCACCGTGAACGGCCTGAACGCCCCACTCGCCGCGCCGAACAACCCCAACTCGACGCAGCCGTTCCGGCTCGGCCGGGACCAGGCGCAGACCTGCGACCAGGACCACAGCTACACCGACGAGCAGAAGGCCGTCGACTCCGGCCTGATGGACAAGGTGGTCGAGACCGTCGGTCGTGGCGGCGCGACCTGTGCCGACTACGGTCACGGCAAGGGCCTGGTGATGGGGTACTACGACGGCAACACCGTCACCGGGATGTGGAACTACGCCCAGCACTACGCGATGAGCGACAACTCGTTCGGCACCGTGTACGGCCCGTCGACGCCGGGTGCGCTGAACCTGGTCTCCGGCCAGACGCACGGCTTCAGCGCCGACGGTGACGCCGTACCGGCCGCGTCCGGCACGGTGATCGGCGACCCGCAGCCCGCGGGCGACAAGTGCGACACCCGGGACACCTCCACGTCGACCGACAGCAAGAACAAGAACGTCGGCGACCTGCTGAACGCGAAGGGCGTCAGCTGGGGCTGGTTCCAGGGCGGGTTCGCGGACTGCAAGGCGACGCACAAGGACGTCGGTGGGGCCAGCAGCGCGGACTACATCGCGCACCACGAGCCGTTCCAGTACTACAAGAGCACCCAGAACCTGCAGCACACGCCGCCGGCCTCGGTGCAGGAGATCGGCCACAACGGTCCGGCGAACCACCAGTACGACCTGACGGACTTCTGGGCGTCGGTGGACCACGGTTCGATGCCCGCGGTGAGCTACCTGAAGGCAGCCGCGTACCAGGACGGCCACGCCGGGTACTCGACTCCGCTGGACGAGCAGCACTTCCTGGTCGACACCATCAACCGGCTGCAGAAGTCGAAGGACTGGAAGAACACCGCCGTCGTCATCTCGTACGACGACAGCGACGGCTGGTACGACCACCAGGTCAGCCCGGTGGTGAACCAGTCCAACGACACCGCGCACGACGGGCTGACCGCTGACAAGACCTGCGGTACGAACCCGGCCCGGATCGCCGGCGGCTACCAGGACCGGTGTGGGTACGGGCCGCGGCTGCCCTTGCTGGTGATCTCGCCGTACGCGAAGCAGAACTTCGTCGACCACACGACCACTGACCAGTCGTCGATCCTGAAGTTCGTCGAAGACAACTGGAAGACCGATCCGATCGGCAACTACTCGTTCGACGAGAAGGCCGGTTCGCTGGACAACCTGTTCGACTTCCACCGCAAGAACAAGGCGCTGTACCTGGACCCGGCGTCCGGCCAGCCGGTCAAGCACTGACTATCCAGGCAGTACGCCGGACCACATGACGCCAACAGCCAGACAGCCGAGTGTGACCAGGCCGAACACGCCGACCCACAGCAACGCCGGTACGCCGGTCAGCCTTCGTAGCTGATCGGCGTCCGAGCTGCGGCCCTGCCCGCGCCGCCGCGAGTGCTGTAGCTCCAGCACTGCGCGTGGCGCGGCCAGTAGCAGGAACCAGGTCAACAGGTGCGCGAACGTGGACTGCACCGACGGCGAGCCCCACCAGGACACCCCGAAGACCAGGGCACCGAAACCCAGCACGGACCACAGCCCGTACAGGTTGCGGATCTGCAGCAGCAGAATGAGCAGTGCGACGAGTAGGCCCCACAGCAGCGCAACGGCGTACCCGCGGCTGAGTACGAACGCTGCGGCCAACCCGAACAAGGCAGGACCGGGATACCCGGCCAGTAGTACTGCGATCATGCCCGCGCCGGTAGGGCGCCCACGCGACACGGTGACACCGGATGTATCCGAGTGCAGACGAATCCCGGACAGCTTCCGGCCGACCAGTGCCGCGATCAGGCCGTGTGCACCTTCGTGCGCGATCGTCACGACCTGTCGCGTGTACTGCCAGATCGGCCGCCATGCGATCAGCAGCAGCGCGACCACACCGGTACCGATCACCAACTGCGACGACGGATCAGGCTGCACCGACGTGATGCTGTTCCAGAACTCACTCACTCGCCCATCCTTACAGGCGAGTGGTCAACCCTCAGGGGAAGGGCACATGCACGGTCACGCGCTCGCGCAGCTGTTCACTGATCAGCCACAGCTCGTGGGTAGCGGGCCAGTACGACAGGTTCTCGGTGTTCTTCGGTGCCTTGGTCCAGACCGAAGTGGACACTCCGCCGGTACCGCGGTGCAGGCAGCTCGGGTAGTCGATACCGTCACCGATGTTCCCCGCGTACTCCGGACACACCCCGGAGATGACGAACTCGTTGTTGTACGACACCGCGCCCTGCATGCCCCACACCGGCGAGTCGAACGCTTCCACGGCGCGTACGACACCGTCGGCGCCCGCGCGGGGGAGTCCGGTGCTTTCGTCCAGTGGCCAGCGTACGATCCGGCCGCCACCGCGCGTGGTGTGTTCAGCCGCGACAAACGAACCAGTACCACCGTGGTCGACTCCTAGCGACGCAAAGCACGGTTTGGTACCTGTGGTGTTGGCGCAACCACCACCGGCGTACCAGTACGCACCAACTTGAGGTAGTGCGAACGCATGCCAGAGCGCGTGGTACTTGCCGTCAGTACCCAGTCCCACTTCACCGGTGCTGGTGTCAGTACGCCAGATGTGCCGTAGGTCGAACACCCGCAGTACGGAACCACCTGTCGCTACCACCAACATGTTGCCGGACCAGAACAGCCCATGGCCGTGCCCCGCGATCGCCTGGAAGTTCCCGTCTGCAGTGGGCTCCACCAGCAGGACATGCCGGTACTTGTTCGTAGCCACGTCCAGGAAGGACACCCGGATCGCACTGTCGTCACTGTTGTGCCAGGTGGCGACTACGACCCGCTGCGCGCCGCCGGCTGGTTGCGCGTCACCAGAGCCGCTGACTCCCTGCGGTATCCAGACGTTCTGCGCGTCGTCCTCACCGTCCTGCCAGCAGAACCCTTGTGGGTTGAGCGACGCGTTCAGGTACGTGCCGTGGCACAACGGCCGACCGGTCCGGTTGGACGCCGCGAGTACTTCGCTGACGCCGACCGGTGCGAGCTGTGGTTTGGTCTCCAACTGCGCGACCCGGGCCGCGTACGTCGCGAACGTGTCGCCGGAGACGAGCTGGAAGCCACTGGCATCGATCCGTGGGAAGGTCGCCGCTGCCTGCGCAGGCGTCGGTACCAGCACGCCGATCAGGAGGGCGGCCGTCAAGAAAGTACGGCTGATCCGCATGTCTTCGATAATCATTCACAACCGCGCGAGCTGTCCTGACGAAACGGCGTGGCGGCAGTGGGAGTGTCCTGATGGGGCGGCGTGGCGGCTGATTGGTTTACATTTCCCCCTGTGAACCCACGGGCCCTCCTCGCGACCTGCGCCGCCGCAGTGATCCTGTTGTCCGGCTGTACGTCGAAGAAGGACGCCACCTCGGACGCCGATGCAGCCGCCGCCTCCGAGGTCGCCAAGGCCCGTGAGGCCGTGCCGACGACCTCCGGCACCCCAGGCCCCGACTCGACCGCCCCCGTCTCGGCGCCGCCGATGCCGGCCGCTCTGGCCAGCAACCCGATCTACCGGGTCGGAGCGCTCCCGGCCGCACGCTGCGCCGAGCCCGCGTACGAACCGACCTCGCTGGCCAACGTCCGCGCGTACTTCACGCAGTACCTCGCCTGTCTGGACAAGGCCTGGGAGCCGGCGATCCGCAAAGCGGGGTTCACCTTTACCAAGCCGAAGCTCGTCGTCGTACTCGGCCAGTCCCCGTCGTCGCCATGTACGGTCGACGACGGACGCGACTACTACTGCGACGGCACCATCTACATGGACGCCGCGACGCACCTCGACATCGCCCGCGACGATCCGGACTGGGCGCGGGCCTGGATGGCGCTGGAGATCGGGCACGAGTACGGGCATCACGTCCAGGCGCTGACCGGGATGCTCACCGCGCTGTACAAGCACGACAAAACGCTGAACGGCGTTGACGCGCACCTCGAAGGCACCCGGCGGATGGAGTTGCAGGCGTCCTGTTTCAGCGGCGTCTACATCGGTGCCGACCGCAACTATTTCCCGGTCACGCCGGACTGGCTGGCGGTCTGGAACAAGGCGATCCTGGACACGATCGACACCGAGCACGACCACGGCAAGGGCCCGAACCACGCGCACTGGACGTCGGCCGGCTTCGACGCAGCGACCCCGGCAGCCTGCAACACCTACACCGCCAAGTCGTCCCTGGTCGGCTGACCCACCACCACGCCGGCCGCGGCGAAGATCAGTAGCAACGCGCCGCTGTACTACTGGGCCGGCGCGCTCTACTTCGCCCCTTCGGTGAACCAGCAGGATCAGACCGGTCGCCGCACCGGTCAGCTGAGCGCGGGTAGCGCGGGCGAGGACCCAGCTGATCTCGTCCGGCGGCTTCAGGGGTGTGAGGTGGTTCATATTTTTCGCAATTATCAGCAAGTTGCGATAATTTGAAATGGTGCCAAGGATCACAACGGAAAACGAATGACCGTTCTTGATCTCGGCGTGAGCCCGGGCGCAAGGTGTTCAGGAGAACGTGCGTTCGGTTTGAGCTGGGGGGTCGGCATGGCGCAGGTGACGATCGAGCGGGTGGCGCAACAGCCCGTGGAACCAAAGCCGGGCGGGGGATGGTGGCGGATCGTCCGGGAGGTCGCCCTGCTCGCCGTGCTCTTCGGCGTGTACAACCTCGGCCGCTTCCTCTCCGCCGACCACACCGGATCGGCGTTCCGGCACGCGAACGAGCTGATCCGCTGGGAGGCCTGGCTCGGGTTGCCGAGTGAAGCGGCGGTCCAGCGGCAGGCGCTCGAGCTCGACGGCGTCGCCCACGCGGCGAACCTCTTCTACGCCACAGTGCACTTCCCGCTGACCGCGGCGGTGCTGCTCTGGCTGATGATCCGCCGCCCGGCCGCGTACGGGAAAGCGCGCTGGGCGTTCGCGTCGCTGACCGGGCTGGCGCTGGTCGGGCACATGTTCTTCCCGCTCGCGCCGCCGCGGATGATGGCCGGCTGGGTGGACACCGGCGTGCTGCTCGGGCAGTCCGTGTACGGACCGAGCGCGCACTCCGGTGTCGCGAACCAGTTCGCCGCGATGCCCAGCCTGCATGTCGGCTGGGCGTTCATGGTCGCGGTGGTGATGATCCGGGTGACACGCTCACGCCTGCGCTGGCTGTGGATCGCGCACCCGGTGCTCACCTTTCTGGTCGTGGTGGTGACCGCGAACCACTACTGGCTGGACGGATTGGTGGCGATCACGCTCGCCGTCCCGTTGCTTCTGATCTTCGACAGCTCGCCGTCGGCGCGGGCCAGGAAGGGCTCGCGGTCCAGCACCAGCCTGGCCGCGGCCGCGCCGATGTCGAACCAGAGCCCGATCAGCTCGAGCCTGCCTTCCTCCTCGGCCCGCCGGACCGACGGGAAGCTGCGGAGGTTCTCCAGCTGGACGGCGACGTTGGCGACCGAGAGCTTGTCCGCTGCGATCAGCTTCACACCGGTTGCCGGGTCGCTGATGTCGGGCAGCCCGACCGCGTGCCTGACCGACGGTTCGAAGTGCCGCAACCAGGCCTGCAGCCCGGAGCCGGTGGGTGCGTCGGCGGCGAGCGTGGCCGCCGCCGCGCCGCAGGACGAGTGACCGCAGACCACGATCGACCGGACCCCGAGGACATCGACCGCGTACTCGATCGCGGCGTCGACCGAGCTGCTGTTCGCCCCTTTCGGCGGGACCAGATTGCCGATGTTCCGGACGCAGAACTGGTCGCCCGGGCCGCTGGTGGTGATCATCGTCGGCACGATCCGCGAGTCGGCACAGGTGATGAACAGATGCTCCGGCCGTTGTCCTTCGGCCGCGAGTTTCGCCAGCATCGGCCGGATCGACTCCGCCGACGCCTCGAACTCGCGGACGCCGTCCAGCATCTTTGCCGTCGACCGCAGTACCTCGACCGAACCGCCGCGGGCGATATGACCGCGCCGCCAGTCCTCGATGGCTTCGTACGCCGCGTGGTCGAGATGTTCCACGGTCAGCTCGACGCGTACGTGTGCGCCGGCCGGAATCGACCGCAGCTGCCGTACCAGCGAGGCGACGCCGAGGAAGACCAGTGCGCCGCTGATCCGGACAGTCCACACACCGCCCGTTTCGGTCGAGATCACGGTCGCGCGGGCGAGCCGGTACAAGACGCGGATCAACGCCAGCACAAGGCCGATCAAGACTCCTTCGGCCAGGCCTAGTACGGCCACACCTACTGCAGTCACCACGTACACAAGCAGCTCGTCGTGCCGGCGCAGCGTACGGATATGGGCGAGCTGCACCAGCCGAAGGCCGGTCACCAGTAGGACACCGGCCAGCGCGGCCATCGGGATCAGCTCGAGCATCGCCCCGGCCGCGAGTACGAAGGCCGCGATCCACAACCCGTGCAGAATCGAGGAGGCGCGGGTCCGGGCGCCGGCCGCAACGTTGGTGGACGAGCGGACGATGACGCCGGTCACGGGCATCCCGCCGAGCATGCCGGACACCGCGTTCGCGGCGCCTTGGCCGATCAGCTCGCGGTCGAGATTGCTGCGGGCGCCACGATGAAGCTTGTCGACGGCAACGGCCGACAGCAACGACTCGACGCTCGCGACCAGAGCGACAGTCAGCACGGCAGTGAGCAGCTCGACCGGCGTACCGTCGGGGAACTTCGGCAGGATCAGGCTTTCAAGCGGTTTGTCCGGCAGGTCCACGCGGGTGACATGCGGCATCGCGATCGCTGCCAGCGCGGTCACCGCGACCACGGCGACCAGCGGCGCCGGGACGATGTTGACTTTCGGTATCCGTGGCCAGGCGAGCACGATCGCGACGGTCAGCACGCCGGCCACGACCGAGTGGCCGTGATGGGTGACGAGTTGTGCGGGAAGCTCGGCCACATTGGCGATCAATGAACTTTGGGCTTTGCCGCCGAGCACCACGTGCAGCTGCTGGACAGCGATCGTGACGCCGATCCCGGCCAGCATGCCGTGCACGACGGCGGGCGACAGCGACAGGGCCAGGCGCCCGATCCGGGTGACGCCGAGCAGGATCTGCAGCAGTCCGGCGGCGCAGGTGATGGCGGCGGTCGCGGCCCAGCCGAACTGCGTGACCAGGCTGGCGACGACGACGGTCAGGCCGGCCGCGGGGCCGCTGACCTGGAGTGGTGAGCCGCCGAGCGCGCCGGCGACGACACCGCCGACGACGGCGGCGACCAGGCCGGCGATGAGTGGGGCGCCGGACGCGGCGGCGATCCCCAGCGACAGCGGTATCGCGATGAGAAACACCACCAGCGAAGCCGGCAGGTCGTGATGGAGAATCGACTTCCAGGCGGAAGCCGGTGGCGAGTGAGAGGTGGTTGAGGTCGGCACGAGGGGATTCCTCCGGCGTCGGTGCTCAGGGCAACTGCTCGGGCATCAGGCGTCGAAACTAAGAGTGTCGATCTGATCACCCATCGTACGGATGCGTTCAAGCTCGGAACAGCGGTAAATCCGATTCGTTGCCGAGTACATCGATGTCACAAGGAGAAGTGAGTGGACCTGCAACTCTCGGGCAAGACCGCGGTGGTCACCGGTGCGAGCAAGGGCATCGGTCTGGCCTGCGTACGGGCGCTGGTGCGCGAAGGCGCGACGGTGACCGGCATCTCCCGCGACCCGTCGAACCTCGCGAAAGCGCAGCAGGACGTGTCCTTTGAGGTCGAGGCGGTCGACCTCACCGATCCCGCCGCGACCAAGGCGGTCTTCGAGCGGATCGGTGTACCGGACATCCTGATCAACTGTGCGGGCGCTGCTCGGCGTACGCCGGTGAACGACCTAGATAGTGCGGCGCTGCATGCGGCGATGGACGCGAAGTACTTCACGTACATGCATGCGAGCGAGGCGGTGATCCGGGGGATGGCGGCGCGCGGCAGTGGCGCGGTGGTGAACGTCGTCGGCCAAGGTGGACGCGCCGCGAATCCCTTGCACATCGGAGGTGGCGCGGCCAACGCGGCGCTGATGCTGGCCTCCGTCGGGTACGCGAAGGCGTACGCCGGGCAGGGCGTCCGGGTGAACGTGATCAATCCCGGGACGACGCGAACGGCCCGGGTCGACGAAGGTCTCGAGGCCGCGGTGAAGGCGACCGGCCGGCCGAAGGAGGAACTCCTCGAGGACCTGGTCCGGGAGATCCCGATGGGCCGCGTCGGCGAGCCGGACGAGGTCGCGAACGTCGCGGTCTTCCTGGCGTCACCGATGGCGAGCTACGTGACCGCGTCGATCATCACGATGGATGGCGCCACCACTGCCGGCATCTGAAGTACCTGGGGTGAACAGCGGTTGCTGTTCACCCCAGGTTGGTCAGACGGTGATCCAGTCGATATCGGCGATGTAGCCGTTCGGGTTGCTGATCTTGAGCGAGTTGGTTCCGGCGGTGAGTTTCACCGGCAGGTACGTGACCTGTGGCGTACCCCAGTCGTTGTCGCGTACTAGTCGGTGCCTCAGCTTCGTAGCGCACCGGATTCGACGTGTGGAGCGTGATGGGCGCACTGCTTCCGATGTACGCCCGCCCCGCACTGTGAACTTGTACTCCATCTGCGGGGACAGCCCGTTCACCACCACGCTCGTACCTTGGCTGCTCGCGACTTGATTGCCGTTGGCAAACACCTGGTACGACGTGGCGCCCGCGCTCGGCCGCCAATCGAGCGATCCGGAGTTACGGCTGACGTCGGTTGCGGTCAGGTCGGCCGGCACACCGGCGCCGTTCGGGGCGATCCTGTACAGCTTCGAACCATGCGCGGGCAGTTGTGCACTGACTGAACCGGTGACGTTGTGGGAGTTCTAGTTGCCCCAGATGTCGCGGACGGTTGCCTTGTTGCCGCCGATGCCCAGCTGGTCGAACCTTCCGGTCACGGTGGCGGGGGAGTCGGCCAGCTTGGTCAGGTCGTCGCCGACGAACAGCGGCGCCGCGTTGATCGCCCAAAAAGTCAGGTAGCTCTGCCGTTCGGCCTCGGTCAGGCCGTCCATCGCGCCGACGCCGACGTTCAGCGCGTCCAGGTTGTTTCGGTGACCCGGGCCGGCGTCGTCGATCCACTGCGGTAGGTCCCATCAGCGTTGCTTCACCGACGAGTCCCATTTGACGACCTCCGGGGCGGAGTGAGCGGGCCTGTCCGAGCCCAGGATTGCTTAATTTGCCTCGTCAAATATCTAGGTCAGCTGACTTGCTGTGACGTGACTGCCACGGAACCGTGATCAACTTCGGCGCCCCGGCGGGGCGTCGTACCAGCAGCAGGCCGGCTCGTGAGGATGCCGGTCGCTTGCAAGAGGGGGTTCCATCATCGTGACAGCACGAAAGCTCGGCCGATCGGCGGTTGCCGTGGCCGGAGCGGCAGGACTGGTCGCACTCGCGGCCACGGGCGCCTCGGCGGCGTCCAGCACACCGGGCCAGGCGCCGGGCCCGGCGCCGGCCGTGGCGCGGCCGGCCTTGAAATTGGTTGCCGGGAGCATCAATGTGACGCTGGACAACGTCCAGGACTACGGCGTCGACCTCGACCTCGGCACGCATGTGGTCGCGGGCAACGCGCCGATCGAAGTCCGCGCGAACCGGGCGTCGTACGCGTCCCCGGTGGTCGCGACACAGTTCGTCAACGGCAAGGCGGCCCGGCAGTTGCCGAAGGGTTTGGTCAAGGACTTCTCCGGGCTGGGGAAGTTCCTGCACGTGACGGTCACCAACTCGGCCGGCAAGAAGGTGCTCGAGAAGGATCAGTCGCTCTGCCTGAACGGTGACGGGTCGCGTACCCGGCCGGACGCGCCGGCCACCTCGCCGTACCCGGACGGTTGTTCGGCGAACCCGTTCACCCAGGGTGCGGTTTGGGGTTTGCAGACCGGTTGGTCCTCGCGGACGTACGACAACGACGCCGATCCGGTGCAGTTGCCGGTTGGCAAGTACAAGGCGGTCGTCACGGTCGGCAAGGCGTACCGGGACTTCTTCAAGATCGGCGCGAACGATGCCGCGGTCACGCTGAACGTCACCGTCCAGAAGTCCCAGGACTGTGTCCGCGGGTGCTTCGGCGGAAAGAAGGCGGCGAAGAAGTCGATCGCGCCGAAGCCGAACGCGGCCCGGCCGACCGGGAAGCAGAGCGTGCCGAACGGCCCGAAGCCGGACCTGCGGCCGGTGCCGGCCTGGGGCATCCAGGCCGTGCCGGGCGATGCGGGCACGCCGGATGCGAACAAGGACTTCCTGCAGTTCTCCGCGACGGTGTGGAACGCCGGTCCGTCGCCGCTGGTGCTGGACGGGTTCCGCCGGCAGGGCAAGGACCTGATGGACGCGTACCAGTACTTCTACGACGGAAAGGGCAGGCAGGTCGGCTACCACAACACCGGAACGCTGGAGTGGGACGGACGGCCAGGTCACAACCACTGGCACTTCACCGACTTCGCCCGCTACAGCCTGCTGAACTCCAAGCAGTCGGAGGTGGTTCGTAGCCAGAAGGAGGCGTTCTGCCTGGCTGCGACGGACTCGATCGACTACACCGTGAAGAACGCGAACTGGCACCCGGAGAACACCGATCTGCACACCGCTTGCGGGGACCACAGTTCCCTGTCGGTCCGTGAGGTGCTGGACGTGGGCAGTGGCGACACGTACGTACAGACGCTGCCGGGTCAGTCGTTCGACATCACCAACCTGCCGAACGGTACGTACTTCGTGCAGGTGACCGCGAACCCGGAGCACCGCTTGTTCGAGTCGAACACGAAGAACAACGTCGCGCTGCGCAAGGTCGTCCTTGGCGGCACGCCGCACCACCGCACCGTCCAGGTGCCACCGGTCGGTGTCATCAGTGCTCCCTGAGCTCCCCTGATGCCGCCACGCCGGTCCCTGCACCGGCAACTCGCGCCCCCGGCCAACGATCCAGCCGGGGGTGCGAGTCTCTCAGCTCTTTCCAAGAGAAACCGGTCTAGCATGCAGCGAGTGCGACGATGGGTGACGCTTGGCGCGGTAGTGGTCCTGGCAGCTGCGGGATGCCGTTCGACGGCTCCCTCTTCCCAGCCGTCGTCATCCAGTAGTCAGGCGAGTTCGGCGCCCGCCACCACCCCCACCTCTACGCCCAGTGCGGCTGCGGTGGCCGAGAACACCAAGCCCGGTACGACGGCGTGGAAGATCGACACCAACCGGATCGCCGGGCCGATGGAGCTGGCCGGGTATGCCGACCATGTCAGCGTACGGAGCGGGCAGCCGTTCCGCCTGTACGTGACGTCGACTGCCGGCGCATTCACCGTCGAGTCGTTCCGGGTCGGCTGGTACGGGGGCACCGGTGCACGACTGGTGTGGAAGTCCTCGTCTGTCCCGGGCCGTGCGCAACCCGCGCCGACCATCCGGCCGGCCGACCATCTGGTCAGCACCAAGTGGCAGCCGTCGCTGACCGTACCGACCACCGGTTGGCCGGCTGGGGCGTACCTGCTCTTGCTGAAGGCGGCGAACGGCAAGGAGAAGTACGTACCGATCACCGTCCGCTCGGAGTCGACGCAGGGTGCGGTGGCGATTGTCGACGCGGTGAACACCTACCAGGCGTACAACCAGTGGGGCGGCTACTCCCTCTACAGCGGACCGGACAACTCGTTCGGGTCGCGGGCGCACCGCGTCACGTTCGACCGGCCGTACGACGGCAATGGCGCGCGGACGCTGGTGCAGTCCGAGATGCCGTTGATCCAGTTGGCCGAGCGGAGCGGCGTTCGGCTCGCGTACCTGACCAGTGTGGATGTGGCGACCGACCCGAACGCGCTGACCGGGGCGCGGGGCATGGTGTCGCTCGGGCATGACGAGTACTGGACCGTGCCGATGCGCGACGCGGTCACCAAAGCGCGGGATGCGGGGACGAATATCGCGTTCCTCGGCGCGAACGCGGTCTATTGGCGGGTCCGGTACGAGCCCAGTGCGCTGGGCGCGGACCGGGTCGTGGTCGGGTACAAGGACGCGAATGCCGATCCGGTCAAGAACCGGCCGGACACGACCGCGAAATGGCGCAGCAAACCGAATCCGCGTCCGGAGAATTCGCTGACCGGAATGCTCTACGAATGTTTCCCGGCGGTCGGATCGTTTACCGTCCGCGATCCCGCGTTCTTCCTGTACGCGGGCACCGGCGCGGTGAAAGGCTCGAAATACCCGGGCCTGACCGCGACGGAAGTCGATCGCGCTTATCCGGTTCCGGGTACGCCGGCCAATTTGCAGGTGGTCGCGCATTCGCCGGTGAGTTGTGGGCCGTCGATCCACACTTTCTCGGATGCCACGTATTACACCGTGCCCTCGGGCGCCGGCGTCTTCGCCACCGGCTCGATGAACTGGGTGCCTTCGCTGCGCGGACCGAACTCGAAAACCTCTGTGGACGCGCGGGGAGTGGCGTTCGCGCGCACGGTGACACTGAATCTGATCCGGGGGATGGCAGCTGGGCCGCTCGGGCGTACGCACCCGGCCAAGGGTGACCTCGCCAGCCTCGGTGCCTCGGCCTCCACCTCCACCGGCTCGGGCGGTTCGCTCGGCTGACCTTTTCAGCCCTTTCCAGCACGGTCGCAGGCCTTGACCGTGCCGGCGCGGCTGGCTACCTTCGTGGCATCCCGGTGCGGGAAATCGATTTCTCCCGCCCTGCCGCACCGGGCTTCAGGAGGTTGACATGCGCAAGCTCGCGTTGACTGCTGCCCTCACCCTCGGACTGGGCCTGGTGGTCCCGGCCGGTGCCACCACGACCGCCTCCCCGCCGGAGAGCACCTTCTTCTCCACTGTCGGGATCGACGCCGGCGCGACCGTGGGCGCACCCGCGATCGGCGACGACAAGGACCACGGCGACCTCTGGCCGAACTGCTGGTCCGACGACGACAACGTGTACGCCGCGTACGGGGACGGCGTCGGTTTCGGAACGAGCGCCAGCGACATCGGCGTCACCAGGATCTCGGGGATGCCGGGCAGCCTGACCGGCACCCAGCTCGCCCAGGGTGACCAGCTCGGCAAGGTCTGGACCGCCAACCACACCCGCAAACCGACCGGCCTGGCCTGCGTCGGCGGTGCGTTGTACCTGGCCGTGCAGGACCTCGCGTTCGATTTCGACGACGCGCCCGCGGCGACAATCGCGAAGTCGACCGACAAGGGCCGGACCTGGACGTACAACACCGCCGCCCCGATGTTCGGCGGATCGAAGTTCACCACGATCTTCTTCCTCGACTACGGGAAGGACAACGTCAACTCACCGGACGGGTACGTGTACGCGTACGGGCTGGACAACAACTGGCGCGACTCGTTCTCGAACCGGGTGCCGGACCCGGCGGATCTCTGGCTGGCAAAGGTGCCTGCGGCAAGCATCCAGGATCGCTCGGCCTGGCGGTTCTACGCGGGCGCGGACCCGAACGGCGTACCGCAGTGGACCGCGGACCTCAACGCCCGGGTCGCGGCATTGCACGACGATCGGCACATTTACGGCACCGTCGGTACGTCCGGACGCGCCCGTGATCTGACCACGATCAGCCAGGGCGGAGTCGTGTACAACAAGGCGCTCAACCGGTACATCTACACGTCCTGGACCGAATACACCTTCGAGTTCTACGAGTCGCCGACGCCGTGGGGCCCGTGGTCGCACTTCACGCCCAAGGACTTCGGCGGCTACCCGTGGTCGCACGCGAAGCACGGCGGGTACGCGACCACGATCCCGTCCAAGTACATCAGTGCCGACGGCAAGAACATGTGGTTGCAGTCCAACGTGTGTACGTGTGGTGGCGGGCTGAGCGATCGATGGGCGTACACCTTCTCGTTGCGGAAGATGTCGCTCACGCCGTCCGTACCGACCACTCCGGATAACACCCTCGACGGTACGCGGAACCTCGCCCGCGAACCGGGGACCGTACCGATCGAGCGGGCGACGCACTTCGGGCAGGCCGTCTACAACGACGGCGTCCGCGCCCAGAACGAGGACGACTGGAACGACGAACGCAAACCGCTGAGCTGGTGGGGCTACACCTGGCCGCGGACGTACAACCTGAACAAGGTCGTGTACACCACCGGGACGATGTTCGGCGACGGCGGCTGGTTCGCGTCCGCGCCGAAGGTGCAGGTCCGGCGGAACGGGGTGTGGACCGATGTCACGGGGCAGTCCGCGACACCTTCGTACCCGACGAGTTCGGCGGCGGGAACCAACCGTACGTATGTGTTCAGCTTCGATTTGACGAGTGGTGATGGGGTCCGGATCATCGGCGCGCCGGGTGGTACGCAGACGTTCACGTCGATCGGTGAGTTGGAGGCGTTCTACGGGTCGGCGGTGACGGATCCGAGCTTCGAATCGCAGCCGGCGAACGCGGTCGGCGCGCCGTGGGAGACCGAGGGGACCGGGCCGAAGGGGATCGACCACGACCGCGGGGCGTGGGCTCAGCAAGGCCGGAACAACGGCTGGATCAACGCGTCTGACGCTGGTTGGAACGCGTTCAAACAGACCGTGCCGGTGAAGCCGAACACCAACTACCGCCTGACCGGCTGGGTCGAAGGCTCTGGCAACTTCACGGGCGGGTACTTCGGCATCCGCGCCGGCACCACGCCGTACGCCGAACTGAACTACAGCGCGGCACCCGGCTACAAACAACTCACCGTCGACTTCAACTCCGGCGCCAACACCACAATGACCGTCTTCACCGGCTACTGGGGCACCGCCAACACCGCCACCTGGCTCCGCCTCGACAACATCTCGCTGATCCCACGCTGACCCCCACGTTGCGGTGGGGGTCAGCGAGTCGGGCTAGTGGTGTTGCGGACGGCGGCGGGGGCGGAGTGGGCGGAGGTGGGGGTCGGTGCGGGCGTGCTCGCGGCGGCCGAGGGTGAAGGGGCGGGGGCGGCTCGGCACCGGAGCGCTGCGTGGGGTGGAGAGGTGGATCTCGGTTTGCTGCAGGTTCAAGCGCAGCGGGACCTGGTGCCACGGCGAGCGGGTCCGGACCAGTACGAGCCGGAACTGACCGTCGCGCCGCAACCGCAGGCCGATCGCAACTGTCGCGATCGCCGGGACCAGGCCGGCGATCAGCAGCGCCGAACGCGCCCCGAAGTTCTGCGCCAAGTACCCGACGAGGGGCCCGCCGATCGCGCCACCGCCGATGAAGACCAGGTTGTAGATCCCGGACACCCGGCCGCGCAGGCCGTCCGGCGTGGTCAGCTGCACCATCGACTGCGCCGCGGTGAGGAACATCAGCGTCGCCATCCCCATCGACGCCAGCACCGGGATGAACGTCCACAGCGACGGCTGGATCGCCGCCAGTACCTCGGTGATCGTGAGCAGGCAGGCGATGCCGATCAGGTTCCGCAGGCGAGTCGGCCGGACGCGGCGTGCCGACAGCAGTGCACCGGCCAGGGCACCGAACGCGACGACGGAGTTCAGTACGCCGTACCCCGATGCTCCGGTGTGGAACACCCGGTCCGCGAAGGCCGTCAACGTCACCGGCAGGCTGATGCAGAACATGCCGTAGATGCCGACCAGAGCGATCGCCCACCGGACAGCCGGCTCGGCCATCGCGTACTGGACTCCATCGCGCAATCCGTCCCGGATCCGCAATCCGGCACTCGCCTTGCGGGCCGCGTGCAGCCCGGGCATCTCGCTCTCCCGCATCCGCAGCAGGGCGCTGATCGAGGCGAAGAAGGTCATCCCGTTCAGCGCGAAGGCCCAGCCGGCGCCGATCGTACCGAGCAGTACGCCGCCGAGCGCCGGGCCGATCAGGCTGCCGAGCTGGAAGGTCGACGACATCATGCTGATCGCGTTCCGGACCGTGTCGCGGGGGACCAGCTCGGTCACGAACGACTGCCGGGTCGGGTTGTCGACGGCGGTGGCGAGGCCGAGCACGAACGCCATCGTGTACACGTGCCAGACCTGGACGCTGCCGGTGAAGGCGGTCAGCGCGAGGATGCCGGCGCAGGTACCCATCGTGATCTGCGTGACCAGCAGGATCTTCCGCTTCGGGAAGCGGTCCGCGATCACGCCGCCGAACAGGCCGAGCACGAGGGTGGGCAGGAACTGCAGCGCGGTGGTGATGCCGACCGCGGTGGCGCTGCCGGTGAGCGTCAGCACCAGCCAGTCCTGGGCGATGCGCTGAATCCAGCCGCCGGTCGAACTGACCAGCAGACCGCTGACCAGGAGGCGGAAGTTGCGGACCCGCAGCGCGCTGAAGGTGTCCTTGAATCCGGGGCGGCGCGGTTCCCGGAGGTCGGTCGGTTCGGTGCTTCGGTGTTGGTGGAAGTCGGTGGACGGGACAGTACCGGTGGCCCGGGTGGTCAAGAGCGATCCCTACGCGATTGGCTGGTCAGGGGAGGACCCCTCCATCCTCAGGGCTGGGCGCTGGATTCCCCCAACGAATTACTCCTATTAGTCTTATTGCGTGACGTAATGGGAGGTGGATTCGGTGTACGACCCGGACCAGCTGCGCACGTTTCTCGCCGTGGCGCAGTCGCTGAGCTTCACCCAGGCCGCCGAGCGCCTGGGCATCCGGCAACCGACGGTCAGTCAACATGTCCGCAAACTCGAGGTGGCCGTCGGGCGGCCGCTGTTCGTCCGTGACACCCGCACTGTCACGCTGACCGCGGACGGCGAGGCGATGGCGGGTTTCGCCCGCACCATCCTGGCCGCGCACGAGGAGGCCGCCGGGTACTTCACCGGCTCCGAGCTCCGCGGCCGGCTGCGCTTCGGCGTCACCGACGACCTCGCGCTGACGCCGCTGCCGAAGATCCTCCGCGACTTCCGCCAGCTCTACCCGCGGATCGACCTCGAGCTCACCGTTGCCCAGAGCCCGAATCTGCTCCGCCGGGTCGAGTCCGGCCACTTGGACCTCGCGTACGTGAAGCACGGCGCGGGTGGTGGGTACGAGCCGAACGGCCGGCTGGTCCGCCGCGACTCGCTGGTCTGGGCCGGCATCTCCGGTACGAGGATCGCGCCGGACGGCCCGGTGCCACTGGTCACGTACCAGGCGCCGTCGCTGAGCCGCTCGCTCGGTGTGCAATCGCTCGAACAGGCCGGGCGGACGTGCCGGATCACCTGCATCGTCCGCGGTGTGAACGGCGTGCTGGCCGCGGTCCGCGCCGGGCTCGGGATCGCGATCTTCGCCCGCTCGCTGATGCCGGCCGACCTGGTCGAACCACCACCGAGCGCCGGCCTGCCCGACCTGCCACCGATCGACCTGGTCCTGATCACCAACCCGCGCGCCGCGAAGGAGCCGGCCGAGGCGCTGACGGCCGCCATCCTGGGGAGCAACGCGCCGCTGAAGCCGGACACAACGTAGCGGGGCGCCGCAGGTCAGGTCAGGGCGCCGCCGCGCAGGACGAGGGAGACGATGGCAACCGCGGCGATCGCGATCGTGACCAGGAATGGGGCGTTGCGCCACAGCACGATGGTGGCGAGGAGGACGGCGACGACCGCGAGGGCGAGCCAGCCGACGACCCCGATCGGGCCGGCCGGGGCGATCACCAGCAGGGCGGTCGCCGCGGCCAGGGGCAGCGGGGCGATCAGCCGTGCGTACGCCCCGAGTCGTTGCGGCCAGCCGCGGACGCCGGTGGCGAGGTCGTCGGCCAGGTCGGGGACGACGTTTGCCAGATGGGCACCGATTCCGAGGAGGGCGCCCGCCGCGGTCGCCCACCACGGCGCCCAGACGTGCGCGGTGCCGAGGGTGACGAACGAGGGCAGGGCGCCGAACGCGACCGCGTACGGGAGCCAGGAGATCCGGGTCGATTTCAGCCCGAGGTTGTACAGCCAGGCGCAGGCGACGAAGAGGAGATGAACCGATCCGGCCGCGAATCCGTTGGCCAAGGAGACCGGAACAGTGACCACCAGCATCACGCCCGCGCCGATCGCGAGCGTGCGCCGACTCACCAGTCCACGCACCACCGGCTTGTCCGGCCGGTTCACAATGGTGTCTCGGGCGGCATCTATCGCGTCATTGCTCCAGCCGATCGAGAGGTGGCCGGTGAGGATCGTTGCTGCGACCAGGAGACACCCGGCCGGACTTCGCCCGGCCGACCAGGCGACGGCCGTGACCAGAGCGGTGACGGCCACGGTCGGACCGGGGTGGCAGGCCAGTGCCAGGCCGCGGAGCGTCTTGAGAATCCCCACCGACGTAACGATGCCACGATGACGCGGGTCGCAGCGGTCCGGCCCGCGCTGCCGCCGTACCGCTACTCGCAGGCGGAGCTCACCGAGGCCGTCGCGTCGATCTGCCTCCCGGACGGCAACGGAACGGCGCTGCTCCGGCGGCTGCACGCGAACGCGGGCGTGTCCTTCCGGCATCTGGCGCTGCCACTGGAGCGGTACGCCGTCCTCAAGGACTTCGGCGAGGCGAACGACGCGTGGATCAACGCGGCGGTCGATCTCGGCGCTGAGGCCGTCGAGGGTGCGTTGAAGGACGCCGGGCTGGCGCTGGACGAGGTCGACGTGCTGATGTTCACCACGGTGACCGGGGTGGCGGCGCCGTCGATCGACGCGCGGGTCGCGATGCGGCTCGGGTTGCGCGAGGACGTGAAGCGGCTGCCGCTGTTCGGGCTCGGGTGCGTCGGGGGAGCGGCCGGGATCGCGCGGTTGCACGACTATCTGACCGCGTGGCCGACGCACGTTGCCGTCCTGCTGTCGGTCGAGCTGTGTTCGTTGACGCTGCAGCGGGATGACGCGTCCCTGCCGAACTTGGTCGGCGGGGCGTTGTTCGGGGACGGCGCCGCCGCGGTGGTGCTGGTTGGGTCGGAGCACCCGGCTGCGACCGGACCGTCAGTGGTCGCGACGCGGAGCCGGTTGTATCCGGATTCGGAGCGGGTGATGGGGTGGGACGTCGGGTCCGGCGGATTCCGGATCGTGCTGGGCGCTGACGTGCCGGACGTGGTGCGTACGTACCTGGGCGGGGATGTCCGGGAGTTTCTCGGTGATCTTGGGCTGACCGTGCCGGAGATCGGTACTTGGGTGAGTCATCCAGGCGGGCCGAAGGTGCTGGAGGCGGTGGCGGAGACGCTGGAATTGCGGCCGGGGGCGCTCGATCTGACCTGGAAGTCGCTCGCGGCCGTCGGGAATCTCTCGTCGTCGTCGGTGCTGCATGTGCTTGGTGACACACTCAAGCTTTCTCCCCAAGGCCCTGGGGTGTTGCTGGCGATGGGGCCGGGGTTCTGTTCCGAGCTCGTGCTGATGGAGTGGTGATGTACGGCTGGTATGTGGGTCTGGTTTTGCTGGTCGCTCTGGAGCGGGTCGCGGAGCTCGTGGTTTCGCTGCGCAATGCGCGGTGGAGTTTCGCGCAAGGTGGGGTGGAATCGGGGCGCGGGCATTATCCGTCCATGGTTGCCTTGCACACTTTGTTGCTGGCGGCCTGTTTGGTGGAGGCGGCGCAGCGGCCGTTCGTACCTGTGCTGGGGTGGACGATGTTCGCGGTGGTGCTGCTCGCGCAGGGGTTGCGGTGGTGGTGCATCACTGTGCTGGGGCATCAGTGGAATACGCGGGTGATTGTCGTACCGGGATTGCGGTTGGTTGCTCGGGGCCCTTATCGGTGGATCCGGCATCCGAATTACGTGGCGGTGGTGGCGGAGGGGATTGCGTTGCCGCTGGTGCATACGGCGTGGGTGACGGCGGTGGTGTTCACGGTGTTGAACATTCCGCTGCTGGCGGTACGCATCCGTACTGAAGAAGCCGCTTTGAAGACTGCTTTGGTGTGAGGCGGGTGCCTGAGGTCGATTTGCTGGTTGCCGGGGCTGGGCCGGCGGGGGCCGCGACGGCGATTCGGGCTGCGCTTGCGGGGTTGTCCGTAGTTGTGGTGGAACCGCGGCCGGCGCCGATCGACAAGGCGTGCGGTGAGGGCATCGCGCATAGTGCGGTTTCGTACCTCCGACGGCTGGGCGTGGAGCTCGATGGGCGGCCGTTCCATGGCATCCGGTACCTGGACGAGCACCACGCCGTCGACGCCCGCTTCACCGCCGGCCCGGGTCTCGGCGTACGCCGCACCACGCTGACCAGCGCTCTCAGATCCCGCCTGAGTGAACTCGACATCCCGATCATCCAAACCCGCGTGGGCCCCATCATCCAAACCCCCACCTCAGTGACCGCCGCCGGCCAAACCGCCAGCTACTTGGCCGCGGCCGACGGCCTCCACTCACCCATCCGCCGCCAGCTGGATCTGGGCGACCGAGCATCAACTGAGGTACGGCGCGGGTTGCGGCAGCACTTCTGCGTATCACCGTGGACGGATCTGGTGGAGGTGTACTGGTCTCGGCTGGGTGAGGCTTACGTGACTCCGGTGTCCGACGAGCTGGTTGGGGTCGCCATCCTCACCTCCGCGCGTGGCACCTTCGACTCGCACCTCGACGCGTTCCCGTTGCTCAAACGCCGTCTGAACGGAGCTGCAGCCGCCGGTCCAGTACTAGGTGCCGGTCCGCTTCGGCAGCGCGTCCGGGCGCGTACGGCCGGTCGTGTGCTTCTGGTCGGCGACGCTGCTGGGTACGTGGATGCGCTGACCGGCGAAGGCATCGCGCTCGCCCTTCGTACCTCGGCCGAGCTGGTCGACTGCATCCGCGCCAACCGGCCGGACGCGTACGAGGCGGCCTGGCGCCGCGTCTCCCGGGAGTGCCGCCTGCTGACCGCATCGTTGCTCTGGGCCCGTAACCGCCCACTGCTCGCACCGCGCATCGTCCCGGCCGCGGCGCGCCTCCCCGGCGTCTACCGCACCATCGTGAACCGCTTGTCCTAGGCAACAACCTGAACCGCCGGCCCCGGAAATGCGGCCGGCCCGGCGAGCGTTCAGGTGGTCGCCGGGCCGCGCATGGCCTGAGTTCCCTGGTGAAGAACTCAGACCGATCCGTTCCAGTCTCCTGGTGAAAGACTGGACCGGCGCTCCAGCTCCCTGGTGAAGAGCTGGAACAGTCCTTGTGGTAAAGCGTTCGTGCTGAGGAAGACTTAATCAGCCGGATGTTGCCCAATAGTTGCGGGAATGTGAAGCCTTGTTACGCGAGCGTGTGGCGAACATCTCAGTGCTCGGTCCGCACCGCGGCGATTTGCAGTTGCAGGGCGAGCCGCTGACCCGGATCACTCAGATCCAAATGCGCGATTTCCCCGATCCGCTTCATCCGGTGCCGCAGGGTGTTCGTGTGCAAATGCAGTTCCCGGGCCGCGCGCTGTGGCTGGCCCGGGTAGTTCAGCCACGCCTGCAGCGTTTCCACGTACCCGGTGTCGTGCTCGATGTCGTGCCGGAGCAGTGTCGCGAGCGGACCATCCATCTTGGTGGTATCGAGCGACGTAACAGCCCGGTGCACCGTCAACACATGCCACGCCTCCTCCACCCGTAGTGCAGGTCCCGGCGCGACCCCACGGCGTACCAAACCGAGCAGCTCCACCGCTTCGGCGCGTGAACTCGGCAAGTCGGCCGGCCCACGAGCCGGACCACCAGCAGCGGCGTACGTGCCTGGTGACTGCTCTATGACCAGCTTCTGCAACCAGTTCCACGAACCTGGTCCGTCCAGGTCCGTGACAACAGCCAGCACGGTCCCGTCGAGGTCAGCCAGCTGTGGCTCGCTCCAGCCATGCCGACGACCGGTGGACTCCCACAAGTCGAGCTGCTGCGGTACGTCGTACCCATCCGGCGACCCGAGTGCCACCACCCGCCACGGCTGTCGTGGGAGCCGTACGTCGACCGGATTGTCCGGTGAGAACTGCCGCAGGATAGTCCGCAACCTGTCGATCGCACTGCGCCGAGCCACGTCGGCCTGTGCCCGCAGCCGCAACAGGTGCAGCGCCAGCACCGACGCGGCGTTGCTGAGCTCCGCAGTGACCGCCTCACTCACAGGACCGTCGACAACCGCCCAGATAGAACCCAGCCACTCACCACCGGCCCGCACTGGGACGACTAGCCGCGGGCGGATGCCATTAGGCCCATCAGGTACGAGGAACGGTTCGCTGGACCGCGCTAGTCGCCGGAAGATGCCCCGGGCCCGGAAATGCGCAATCACCTCAGCCGGTACGCGTCGTCCGACGATGGTGGACACCCGGGTCGGGTCAGTGAAGTCCTGCCCGGAGGAGTACGCCAGTACGCGTGACTGGTTGTCCTCGATGGTCACTGGTGCATCCACGATTGCAGCGGCTGCATCTGCCAGTGCGAACAGCTCCTGGTGTACTCCAGCGTCTCCGGCTGCGGGGGAGTCGGGTGCGGCGGCTCGGTCGAGTACGCCGCGCAGTAGCCAGACCACGTGCGCCCAGGTGACGCTGGGCTGCAGGGCGACCAGTGTGACGGCCCACCGCTCCGCCGATGCCACCACGCTCGGCTCATGCGCCAGTGCCGTGCGCAGGACTACGCCGGACGCGTTGCCGGCCGCACAGCGCTCTACCAGCTCCACCGCGTCCTCTGCGTCGCGGAGACCGAGTCCAAGGACCAGGTCGCCCGGCTGACCGGTAGCCGGTTCCTGCGGGTCGGCCAGGAACACGTCCCGTACCTCGCTGTCCCCCTTACCCGGCACCACCACCTCGAACAGCGCGGGGCCGACGGCGACGCTCAGGTCAGATGCGGTGATCATGAGGTTATTGTGCTCTGCGCACCGTTGTTTGTCCCGTCAATGGTGTGATCGCACCATGACAGCCACGCGCCGCGGCCGCACCATCGATACATGACCACTACTGGTTCCGCTGGTAGCAACCACATCGTCCCCGACCGGGTCGCCGTCGTCGGCGCCGGCATGGTCGGCCTTGCCACCGCCTGGTTCCTTCAGGAGGCCGGGGTCGAGGTGACCGTGCTCGATCGCGAGGGTGTCGCCGCGGGTGCGTCCTGGGGCAACGCCGGCTGGCTGACCCCCGGCCTCGCCACCCCGCTGCCGGAACCAGCGGTCCTCAAGTACGGCGTCCGTGCGGTGCTGAGCCCTGCCTCACCGGTGTATGTACCACCGACCGCGAGCCCGCGGCTCCTCAAATTCCTCACCCGCTTCGCTCGCAACAGCACCGCCGGACGCTGGAAGACCGCGATGGAGTCGCTGGTCCCGATCAACCGCCAGTCCCTGCGCGCGTTCGACTTCCTCGCGGACGCCGGCGTCCAGGCGCAGACGTACGAGGCGAAGTCCTTCCTGGCCGCGTACCGCACGGTCGAGGAGCGCAAGGTGCTGCTCGAGGAGATCGAACAGATCCACGCCGCCGGCCAGGGCATCGAATTCGAGGCGATCAGCGGTGACGACGCCCGCGAGATCGAGCCGTCGCTGTCGGACGCGATCGGCGCCGCGATCCGGCTGCACGGCCAGCGCTTCATCAACCCCGGCGAGTACGTGAACCAGCTCGCCGACTCGGTGATCGCCCGTGGCGGCCAGATCATCAGCGGTGTCGTGGTGAAGGACATCGTCGACGAGATCCGCGGCGTACGCCTGGTCACCGCCGACGGCGAGACCGACCCGTTCGACGCGGTCGTGATGGCGACCGGCGCCTGGCTCGGCGATCTGGCCCGGCAGTTCGGGGTCCGGACCGTGGTGCAGGCCGGACGCGGGTACAGCTTCAGCGTGCCGATGGCGCACGTACCGGCCGGCCCGGTGTACTTCCCGGCGCAGCGGATCGCCTGCACGCCGCTGGGCGACCGGCTCCGGGTCGCCGGGATGATGGAGTTCCGCAAGCCCGACGCGAAGCTCGACCCGCGCCGGATCGACGCGATCGTCGACGCCGCCCGGCCGCTGCTGCGGGACGCCGACCTGGACGCCCGCACCTTCGAATGGGTCGGGCCCCGGCCGTGTACGCCGGACGGCTTGCCGCTGATCGGCGCGACCTCGTCACCTCGCGTCTTCGCGGCCGGCGGGCACGGCATGTGGGGCATCACCCTCGGCCCCGCGACCGGCCAGTTGCTGGCCGAGACGATCACCACCGGCCGTACGCCCGAGGAGCTCCGGCCCTTCAACCCGCTTCGCTGACGACTGCCCGGAGGGGCCCCAACGACGTGGTCCCTCCGTCCCGCTGACCGTCACCTCGAGCAGCCCCTTCGGTGACCCACCTCGGGCAGTACCTCACCTGCCCGCGCCTCCTCAGGCCACCCTTGCCGCCGCTCCGGTCAGCTTCGAGAGCGGGCCCTGGCTGAATTCCCCTGCCCAGGGCCCGCTCTCCGGTTTTTGTCGGCGGTCTCTGCCAGGATCGGCTCTTCGGACTTCTGGAAGGGCATGTCATGGTGCTGCGCTGGTACACGGTCGTCGTCGACTGTCACGACGTACGCAAGCAAGCCGCGTGGTGGGCGGAGGCGCTCGGCTGGCGGACCATTTACGAGTCCGACGACGAGTGCGTGAACATCCCCGGCTGGGTCGACGACGAGTGGCTGAAGGATCTGCCGTGGGAGCGGATCGGGCCCGGGATGGTCTTCGTGCCGGTTCCTGAGGGCAAGACGGGGAAGAACCGGCTGCATCTGGATCTGGCTCCGCACACCAGCCAGGACCGGGACGCGGAGATCGCCCGGCTGGAGACCCTCGGTGCGCGGCGCGTCGACGTCGGTCAGCCGGAGGGGCCGAGCCACACGGTTCTCGCGGATCCCGAGGGCAACGAGTTCTGCGTGCTCAGCTCGCGGGACTCCTGACCCACCGCCTGCCACGGGCCGGACACAAGACAGCACCCGGGGCTCGGGGGGAGCGCCCGGATGCTGCCTTGGGGGTGCGTCAGTGCGTGTGCGGCTCGGTGCCGTGTTCCGCCTCGTGGGCGGCGATCTGGGACTTGACCTCGTCCATGTCGACCGCGCGCAGCTGGCCGATCAGGTCCTCCAGGCTCGCGGCCAAGTCGGAGGCCAAGCGGTCTTAGGAAGACAACTCACAAGACCAACTCCTTGGCTCACAGAACGACATGGCTACGATCCGACTTCTCGCCCTGAGCCTCGGTGTCGACCTTGCCGAAGGTGATGTCCGCGTGCGTCTCGGACGACTTCTCGAACACCGGTCCGAACATCTTGCACGGGCCACACCACTCGGCCCAGAAATCCACCAGCACGAGACCGTCGCCACCGACCACCTCGTTGAAGTTGTCCTGGGTCAGCTCGACCGTTGCCACTACGACCTCCGAAAGTAGATGAGTACGCCCAAGTCAACACCGCCCGGTACCCGACTTGTTCCCGGCACCCTTGAGAGCGGCCGCCGAAGGGCACGGGCGGTTCCCGTACGCCGTACGAGCTGACCGGAATGCGGAGTCTCGAATGTGACCTGGGCCACGTTGTCAGATCGGCATGTCCACGAAGGGTGACGCGTAGTCCTGAACCTCCTCGAGGATCGACGCCGCCGCCTCCGGGGTCAGGTCCGCGCGCTCGCGCTCCGCAACCACCATCTGCCGCAGCAGGCGGGTCTCGCCCGCGGTCGCGAGGCCGGTGATCTCCGGGTGCCCGTTCAGCAGCCAGGCGGTCGCGGCGGTCACGTACCGCTGCTCGTCGAACGGCCGGTACCAGGTGTCGTACGCCTTCTGCTCACCGTCCTGCCAGTTCCGCCGGGCGATCATCTTGATCGTCATCAGCGCCGCGTCGGACGCCTTCACTGCCGCCACCAGCGCGGCATAGTCGGCCGCGTACTGCGGGTCGGTGGACAGTTTGTAGTTGAGCGGCGTCAGCACGCTGTCGAAGTCGAACCGGCGCAGTCCCTCGGTGTGAACCGACGGTGCTTGCGCGGTGTGCCCGGTGATGCCGATCGCCCGGACCATGCCCTCGTCCTTGGCCCGGATCGCCGCCTCCAGCGAACCGCCCTTCCCGGTGACCAGATCGAGGTTCTCCAGGTCGCAGACCGCGTGCATCTGGATCAGGTCGACGTGATCGGTCTGGAGCCGCTCCAGCGACCTGTTGATCTCGCTCCAGGCCTCCTCGAAGGTCCGGCGGCCGGTCTTGGTGGCGAGGAAGATCCGGTCCCGGATCTCCGGCATCCGCGGGCCGAGCCGCAGCTCCGCGTCGCCGTAGTCGGCGGCCACGTCGAAGTGGTTCAGGCCGGCGTCGAGCGCTTCCTGGATCGAGGCGTCGGCGGTGTCCTGGTCGGCGGCACCCAGCGCCGCGGCACCGTAGATCAGCACCGAACTCTGGTGGCCGAGCCGTCCCAATCGGCGAGTTTCCATCCTGGTCCTCCACGGGTAGCAGGGATTACTCAGACCCTATGCCTCGGAGGGCTGCTGGCAAGCGGTTGTCCACAGGGATATTGACCCGGTCGGGACGGGAGAGTTTCAGCTGGCGGACCCACGGAATCAGTTACACTGCGTGATCAGTTGATGCGTTCTTTTACCATGTTGTTCGCACGGATTTTCGAACCTGTCCGCGGCGTGTGGCATGGTGTGCGCTGCCCGGTCGAGCCGAGTGGGCATGAGAGAGGAGCTATGACGACGGTACCGAAGGTGTCACGCTTGGCCGTTGAGGGTGACACTGCGCGCGAGCGGGGTAACAGTATGGCTGCGGGGAGCGATGGACCATCCGGATCCTGGTCTCGGGTCTCCCGGAGGTCGGTAGCTTGCCGTATTCTCCCGGCTACTGTCCGCGTAACTGCTGTCTGAGGGGCGGGTAGGGATGAGTTGGTGGCGAACTGTACTGAATCTGCCGCCAAAAGGTGAGCACTGGTCGGACCAGCGCCGGGAGAAGAAACCCGGCAAGGGACGGCCGCAGAACACCGCACCGGAGTGGTGGTCCCACCCCGGCGGCCCGGTGTCACCTACGCCTCGCCAGGCGCAGGGGGTAGCGGCGCAGTACTCCGCTCCGCAGAACCAGGCTCCGCCGCCACCTGGCGGCGTGATGGCACCACCCCGCCGGCCGGCTCCGCGGACCCCGGACGCACCGCACCAGGACCCTGCGCACCGCACACCCGAGCGTTTGAAACAGCGTTCGCCGCACGGCGCGCATGCCGCGCCCGGTGGTCCGGCCCGTGACGTCGGTGGACCGGGGCAGACGCCGTGGTCGACCGAGCCGGAGTCGTCGTTCTCCACCTGGGCCCGGCGGTTCTTCCGCGGCCTGGTGGTCGTCGTCCTGCTGCTCGCCGCGATCAGTGGCATCCGCTCCTGGATCAGCCCGAACAAGGCGCCCGAGACGATCGTGTCCGGGCAGAGCAGTTTCCCGTCCGACGAGGCACGGGCAGTCGCGACCCGGTACGCGGTTTCGTACCTGACCTGGGACGAGAACAACCCGGACGCCCGCCCGGCGCAGGTCGGTCTCGACCTGGCGGCCGGCCTGGACGCACGCGCCGGGTGGAACGGTCGTGGCAAACAGACCGCCGACGTCGCGTACCCGGGGCAGATCACCATCGACTCCAACGGCCTCACCGCCAGCGTGGACGTCCGCGTCCGGGTGCATTCGTTCACCCGGCAGGGCAATAACGGCTGGGCGTCGGGTCCTACCTCCTGGCAGCGCGTTTCGGTACCGGTGGTGCGTACGTCGGCCCGAGTCGTGGCGAGCGCGCCGCCCACCTTCGTACCGGATGTGCGGGCGCCCCTGCCGAGCAACATGCCCGGCAACGGTGCCCCGGACGACGATTTGACCGCTGCTACCCAGAAGGACGCCGAGGCGTTCTTCAGTGCGTACGCCGAATCCGACAACAAGGTGTCGGCGGTGACCGCACCCGGTTCCACCATCCGCAGCCTGAACGGTGCGGTGAAGTTCGGGCAGCTCAAGGACTGGCAGGTCTACACCGGCAACGACGACGAACGGCGGGCGACCGCCGCTGTCACCTGGGACGGCGTGGGTGACACCACGCTGGACCAGACCTACACGCTCACGCTGAGGCGTACTGTCGCCACGGACGGAGCACAACGATGGCAAGTGGCTGCCGTCGGATGAATCCAGCTACTGGCCATCGGATGACCGATGCAAGGGAGACACCGCAATGATGACGCACGAACTGGCTGCGAGCGTGGTTCAGCTTGCCGTGCCGATGGCCGACCCCAATGTCCCGACGGGCGCCGACTTCAAGGACTGGGTCCTGGTCATCGCGGGGAACATCTTCATCGCGATCCTGGTGCTGCGCGCCATCGGCCACTACTTCAAGCGTGAGTGGGGCGAGCTGTTCGGCCACATCGCGGCCGGGATCCTGGTCGGCGGGCTGATCTACGCCAACAACCAGACGATCAACGTGCTCAAGGGCTTCTGGGGATTGCTCTCCGGGGGTAATTGATGCGCGTCGGCCGTACCCTCACCCATCACTTCGAGATCGAGACCCGGCAGTACGACCTGCTCGGCATCGACCTCGGCGAAGGCGCCCGGCGCCGGATGATCATCTTCGGTGCGGTGGTCATCCTGCTCTGGGTCGCGCTGCTGTTCCCGTTCATCGGGGTACCGCAGAAACCCACGGTCAGTCTGTACGTGGTGCCGCCGTTCGTGATCACCGCGTTCGGCTGGCGGCCGGGCAAGTTCCACGAACGCCGCCGCCGGGTCACCGAGTGGGCGCTGGCCGTCCGGTATGCCTTGCGTGCACACCGGCCGATCATCGGCCTCGGCGCCCGGGCCGCGGACAAGTCGGAGTACCTGCCCTGGCGGGAGCGGGTCTCGACCCGCAAGGTCGCCGACCTGGCCAAGGCCAGGATCACGCCGGAATGGGAGCGCGAGGTCGTGGTCGAACTCGATCCGCGGGTCCGGGCCGGCGCCGACATCACCGTCAACCAGCGGGCCCGGCTGCTCGGGTCGGATCACGTCCAACGGGTCAGTCGCCGGACAACGTCAGGGAAGAGGCCTGAATGAAAATCGCCGACAAGCTCCTGAACCTGGTGGGGGTCGGCCGCGAGCGCGGCCTGCCGCCACCACGGCTGGTGGCCATCGCCGACGGTCTGCTGGTGACCGAGCGCAGCGCCGAAGCCTGGTTCCTGATCTCGGTGGCGAACACCGACCTGGCCACCGAGGCCGAGCAGGACGCCGCGCTGGACGCCGCGGTCAGCGCCGCCGCGACCATCCTCGGCGACCGGCTCAGCCACCTGAAGGTGGTCTGGGGCCGCTCCACCGGCCAGGACTACATCGACTCGGTGGCCGGCCACTACCGGCTCGGCGACCACGAGGCGTGGGCGCAGACCCGGGCCGACCGGATCGACGAGATGCGGATGCCGGAGCGGTACGTCGCGCTCGGCGTGCACCTGTCCGACCGGGACCCGCGGGCGACCGCCCAGGTCCGCGGCTCGATCAGTGACGCTCTCGGTACGACGTCGTGGCGGGTGAGCGCGCGCGAGCTCGCGCACCTCGACGAGCGGGTGCGCAAGCTCGCTCGTCAGCTCGGCTCGACCGTCTGGCGCGCGCACACCGCGCCGGCCGAGGTGATCTCGTGGCTGATCAGCCGGGAGATGCATCGCGGCGCGGTCGCGGCACCACGACGGGGCCTGATCACGGGTGCCTCACTCGCCCGGCTGACTTCGGGGCGCGTGGTGCCGTACACCGATCACCTCCGGATCTACGACACTCGCGGCCAGATCGCCGCGTACACGTCGGTGCTGGCGATGACCGATTTCCCCGAAGAGCTGGAGACACCCGGCGCGGGGGAGTGGCTGCGTACGCTGTCCGAGATCAAGGCGATCGACGACGACGGCGACGAGATCGACGTCACGGTCGAGGCGTCCGTACGCTTCCGGGTGCTGACCAAGAAGACCGCGCGGCACCTTGTCGACGAGACCCGGAAGAGCGCGAAGGAACAGCGGCGCTCGGCGGCGAAGGGTACGGCCGAGGAGACCGCCGACGAGATCGTCGAGACCGAGCGGGTGATGCGCGAGGTCAAGCGTGACATCAACCGCAGCGGCCTGACCCTGGTCGAGGACCACCCGCGCCTGCTGGTCAGCGCGGACACCCGCGAGGACCTCGAGGCGTACGTCGACGCGGTCATCGCGCACTACGCCGACCGGGGCATCACCGTTGCCGCGGGCGCCGACGAACAGCGCGATCTGTGGCTGGAGTCCCTGCCGGGCGATCAGCTTCGCGTGCCGGACCTCGGGCACGTACGCGAGTCGACCGCGTTCTTCGGGTCCTGGTTCTGGGGCGGCGCGTCGATCGGTGACGCGACCGGTCCGGCGGTGGGCTACCTGACCGGGTCGACACCTGGCCTCGTACGCTTCGATGCCGCGGCGGGCTCGGCGCTCGGTGACGCGACGACGACACTGTTCCTCGGGCGTTCCGGCCGTGGAAAGACGACCGCCGCGATGATGGGCGGCCTGGACTCCGCGTTCGCCGGTGCCTGGGTGCCGCTGCTCGACCTGAAGGGCGATGCGGCCGGCGTGTCAGCGGTCGCCGCGGAGTACGGCGTACCCACTGCTGTCATCGAGATCACCGCACAGTTCTCCGGCGCGGCGGACCTGCTGCGCGTACTGCCTGTTGACGACGCTTTGCTGCAGGCCCCGTCGCAGCTGATGCTCCTGCTGCCACCGCATCTGCGCGGTGCGGCCGAAGCACCAGTCGTCGCGGCCACCCGCGCCGAGATCCAGTCGCCGGACCCATCCTCTTGGGGCGTCATCCAGCGGCTCTGCGCCTCCGACTCCGAAACCGTCCGGACCGTAGGTTTCGCGCTCCGCGACCTGGTCGAGACCGGCCTCGGCTCCGTTGTCGCCGGCCCACCGTCCGGTCTCTCCTCGCTGACCACGAACCCGGGCCTCTGGGTCGTCCAGATGCCCGGCCTCACCCTCCCGTCGCCCGAATCGGCCCCCGAATCCTGGTCCCCGATCGAACGCGTCGGCATGGCCTGCCTCCGCGGCTGCCTAGCCTGGATGATCCGCACCACCGGCCGCCGCGAGTTCCGCGGCCGCTCGAAGGTCGTCATCGTCCCCGAGGTCCACCTGCTCACCAAGACCCCCGATGGCGCATCCTTCCTCGACTACATCGCCCGAGTAGGCCGTGCCCTCGGCGCATCCCTCGTCCTCGACACCCAGGACCCCGCGTCAATCCTCAAGCTCCCCGGCCTCGTCGAGCAGATCACCACCCTCTTCGCCTTCAGCCTCCGCTCCCGCGAACAGGTCGATTCCCTCCTCGAACTACTCGGCCGCCCGCAAACCGCCCCGTACCAAACCCTGGTCCGAGGCATCAACACCGCCGCCAACGGCAAATCCATCCGCCACGGCCACTGCATCATGCGAGACCGCTGGGACGAAGTAGCCACCGTCCAAATCGACATCCCCAGCCAACGAGTAGCCACCCTCCTCCGCACCACCCCCGAATCCGAACACACCACCGACACCACCCCCACCACCCCGCCCCCACCCCCCGAAGACCCCTTCGCCGACGACGAAGACCTCCTCGAACACACCCCCGAGCCGGCCGGCGCCACGTCCTCCGCCTTCACCGCGCCCTCCACCGACGCGTCCGCCTCCAGCCCCCACCCAGCCACGGCGACTCACCCGTCAGCCCACGACGCCCAACTCGCCGACCACCACGCCCAGCCCACAGCACCCGCGTACGGCACGCAGCCCGGCCCCGCCACGCCCAACCACAACGCCCGACCAGCCGACGCGATATCCGGCTCGACTGGCTACAGCGGGCAGCCAGCTGATGCGATGACAGAGCCCGGCGGTTACATCCTCCAGTCCGGCAGCGCGGAGGCCCAGCACTTCAGCCACCGCCCCGACGCCAGCACTGCAAACGGCACCCCGCCACGACCGTCCGCGGGCTACGCCTCCACCAACGCTGAGCAAAGCACCACCCCACCAGCACCCGCCCCACGAACCAGTTCCTCCGCCCCCGACTCCACCCCGCAGGAATCGTCACCCCCCGCCCCCGGACCGTCCGTACCCGGAACACCTGCACCTGCCTCTCCCGCACCTGGAATGCCCGCGCCTGGAATGCCCGCGCCTGGAATGCCCGCGCCTGGAGCGACGACGTCCGAGTCACTGTCGTCAGGAGCCCCCACACCCGGCGCCGCCCCGACCACGCAGCCCGCGCCCCGACCAACCCCACCGCCCTCTACGCCGGCGACCCCCTCCACCCCACCCGCGTCCCCGACGTACGCCCAAACCCCCGCCCCCAGCGACCCTCACCAAGCCACCCCGGTAGCCCAGCAGAACGGCCACCCCCCAATCCCCAACGGCCAAGACCACCCCCAAGACGCCCCCAACTCCCTCCGCTACGAATCCCCGATCGGCCCCGACGAGGTCTACGACCAAGAAGCCGACGAAGCCGCCTACAACGAAGCCATGCACCCCGCCTACGGCGAGGACACCCCCCAAGACACCTCCCAGCACCCCACTCCCGGCAACAAGGAACACGTAGCATGAGATGGCCCCGCCGCCTCCGAACAGCGGCCACCGTCCTAGCCATCTCCGTAATAATCACCGCCCAAGCCGCCCTAGCAGCCGACCCCAACCAGGGTCCAACTAGCCCCACCGGCTTCGCGGACCTGCTCCCTACCCCCGACCTGACCCACGGCGACACTCGAACCCTGTTCGAGCAGTACACGCCGATGGCCTACGGGCTGGACTTTGACACGGGCCTAACCGACTCGTTCAACATGATCTTCAATGGTTACGCGTATCTGGTGATGATGTACATCACTGCGATCACCCGAGCCGCGATCTCGGTAGGGTGGTGGCTCTTCTCCTTCACCGACGTCAAACCGCTGACTGACGCGACGTCAGCGACTATCGGGGCCACCGGCACGCAATTGGTGGGATGGCTGCTGCCATCGGCGCTGGCGTTCGGTGCCGTCGCCGCCTACATGCAACGACGTGCAACCGGAAGCGCATTGGGCCAAATGGTCTGGGTGTTGGTGGCTGGCGTTCTGAGCGTCAGCTTTGCGCTTGCCCCCGCAACGTGGTTGCGGGGTGTCGACGGTGCCCGGCAGTTGGGCGCCGGCGCTGTGATGACTGCGTCGTCTGATGCCCTGGGGCCGACCATGCAATCTCCTATTCCGTGGCCGGAACCAGGGTTCGCTGGTACGCCAAAGGACACGTTGCTGCGAAAGTCTGGCGATGCGAGCTGGCGTGGTTTCGCTGTCACGCCGTGGTGTATCGCGGAGTTCGGTTCGATCGCAGCCTGCGAGCGTTACGGCAAAGGGATGCTCGACGCTGGTGTGAATCCGAAAGATCGCATGAATTACGTCAAAAATGTGATCGTTCCGGCAGAAGGAGGCGAAGATTCTCCGACTGCGAAATGGGTCAAGGGTGACAATCCATTTGGCCGAACCGCGGTAGTAATGCTCGCGGCGATTGCCGCGACACTGTTCGGCTTCCTGAATATCGGGCTGGCTTTTACTGCCTTGATGGCGTTCATTGGGGCGCTGCTGCTACTAGTTGCCGGTGTGTTCTTCGCCTGCTTGTGGATCATCCCCGGGCGCCCCCGGCAGTGGGGCCTCAACTGGTTTGAGGCGCTTGTTGGCCTTGTGCTTCAATCATTCCTCGCCATGCTGGTCTTCGGCACGGCTCTGACGCTTGTCACCGCGATCTTCACACTGACTGGTTCATTGGGCTGGTTGCCGGTGACAGGCTTGTCAATCGCAGTTCTGATCGTCGGATTCCGGCTTCGGCGGTTGTTGGACAGTTTGACGACGATGATGCGGCCGGGTTCCGGGAGCATCATGTTGGGTGGGCTCGCCCGCCGCGGTGCGATGGGTGCGGTCAGGCGTGTGATGGGAGCCTTGGGCAGCCGTGGCGCAGCGCCAGCTCCAGCTGAGCGGAGCCGCGATCATGCTCGGACGGCGGAGACGTCGCAGCGGGTTTCAGCGGTGCGGGTTTATCGGCAGGCTCCGGTGGTTGGTTCGTTGGGGCGTGGCTCGGGCGGCGGGTCGCCGTACGAGCTCACCGCGGGAGCTGAGCGGCGTCGTGCCGACGGTGCGGCGGCGGGTGCCGGTGGTCCGGGAGGTGCTGGCATGGGCGGGCAGGCGGCAGCGGCCGCGGGTGGTGCGGCGGTTGGCGGTCGGCTCGCGGCTGCGGCCGGAGGTTCGCGGTCTGCATCGGCGCTCAACTTGGCTCGTGCTCGCTCCCAGTCGGCAGATGGCGACAAGCGTCGGACGATCACCGTGTCCAGCGCCGGCGTGGCGGCCCCGAGCAGCACCACCGCCGGCGGAAGCAACAACTCGTCCGCGGCTCAGAAGGCCCGCCACTCCCGTCGTCCTATCCCCGTGCCATCAAACGATGTCCGGTACGAGCCGCGAGCGCACACTCACTCGGCGAGCTTGCGGGAAGGACCGCCGAAGGGGCAGCGAGTACGACGGAAGACGCCGGCGTCGCAGCCGCGCCAGTTCCGTGACTACTCGACTGTCACCAAGGACGGCGTGACGGTGCACGTTCCGGTGCGCAGGTGATGCCGGATGGCCAGGAAACCACGATCTCCCGACGATCGCCGCGAAGGCGCGTCCCGGTCTCGCCACCGCGCGCCGCAGCCGCAGGACTCGGACGACGACCGCAAGGGCAGCAGGGCACGCCCCGAAGCGCCGGACGGCTGGCGCTCGCTGATGAGCGCCGACTACGACTATCCGGACGAGTTGGGCGATCTCAGCGGTCGTGACCGTCGCCGCGCGAAGAAGAACTGGCGCCGCGATGACCACGCGCAACGGATGGCATGGTTGCGGAACCAGCGCCGGGCAGAGCCGACGAGCCCGGTCGCCATCGTGGTACTGGTGGTCGTCGTCGCGATCGTCATCCTCGGACTCGGCGGCGGCCTGCCACGCCTTTTCGGCGGGAAGAGCAAAGACGAAGGTACGCCGATCAGCTTGCTGACCCCAGGTCGTTCCGTGGTACTTCCAACCGCGCCGGCCACGCAGTCGAACCAGCCCACCGCACCCACCAGTACCCTCACCACACCACCCCTGCAGAGCCAGCGCCCGTCCGGCGATGCGGTAGCACTCGCGAGCGATGTCGTTGGTGCGTGGGCACGCGCCTTCTACACCCGTGACCCCGGCGCGGAGGCGTACGATGCTTTGGTCGCGAAATGCGCGAAGTACATGACACCCGAGGTGGCTTCCAGTTTTACCTCGGCCGGTGATCCGACGTACGACGCTCTCAAGACCGACGGCGGGAAGTCGACTGTCCTCGCGGCCCCGGTCAGTACGCCCCCACCCAACGCGGAGGCACCGGTTGACACACCCGGCCGGATCACCCGGTTCGTGAAGATCACGATCGATGTGACGGGCAAGCATCCGCAGCGGTTCGATGTTCCGCTGCTCATCACTCTCTCCAACCAGAACGGCCAATGGCTGATCAGCGATGTATCTGGCGGTACGGGGCCATGACGGCGGGGGACTGCGATGTTCGACGAGCGTGATCTCGGTCGTGGACTGCTCTCCGTCACGAGCCGGGGTTGGTTTGCCAAGGGCGCGGCCGCGCTGGCGGTGCTGGGCGTGGCGAGTCTGTTGATGCTCGCGCCGTTCGGCGGCGGTACCACGACGCAGGCGGCGTGCCCTCCCGGCGCACCCGGGCAGGCCGGCGACCCGAAGTCGAACGGTCCGCTCCGGGCGATTCAGGTCGGCTGGGCGAAGTTGATCGACAGCGTTGCGATCGAGCGCGGATTGCCAGGCAAGGCGACATTGATCGCGCTGATGACAGCGCTGGTGGAGTCGGATCTGCAGAACCTCGCGTACGGCGACCTTGACTCGGTCGGGCTGTTCCAGCAGCGAACGGAGTCTGGCTGGGGCTCGCAGGCGGAGCTCCAGCAATGGCATTACGCGACCAATGCGTTCTTCGGTGGTAAGGGCGCACCATTTCCACCGGGTTTGGTCGACATCGACGGTTGGCCATCGATGCCCCTCGGGGACGTTGCCCAACGAGTGCAGAGGTCCGCGTACCCCGATCGCTATGCCTTACGTGAGCAAGAGGCGCGAGGCATCGCCGCGGAAGCCGGCATCGACCTCACCCGCTCTGGCAATCCGTACGCCGGCCGACCGAACGCACCGACGGGCGGCTCGGTCGTCGACGGGCTCCAGGACACCAGCAACAGCTGCGACCAGTCCGGCGGTGGCCTGAGCAGCGGCAAGCCGGTGAACGGTGTTTGGCCGGAGCAGAAGGCATCAGTCACCGACCCAACTGGCACCGGTGGCCTGGTGACCCCGCGTACGGCAGCGTGGGTCGCGGAGGCACGCAAGAATCTCGGCACCCTGAGCATGAGCTGCTGGGACGCACACCTCTGGAACCCAACCAGCGACCATCCACGCGGCAAAGCCTGCGACATCATGGTCGGCGCGGATGGCAGGAAATCAGCCCAGGCCCGAGCCCGCGGCGACCAGATAGCCAACTGGGCCATCAAAACCGCAGCCCAAACCGGTGTTCACTACGTAATCTGGTACGGCAAAATCTGGTCCGCCCGCCGCGGCACCTGGATCCCCTACAACGGCGGCGGCGTCTACAACCCCACCGACGCCACCGGCGGCCACTTCGACCACGTCCACGTGTCCCTGTGGTGACTAGGAACAAGCCCAACCCCTCACCCCGCAAGGAGAACCGATGACCGGCCCCAGCGAGCCAAATGAGGAAAATGGCACCTGGCCCGGTCCATCCAACCCTGCATCGTCAGGTCCCTCGAACTACGTTCCTCTTCCTGGTGGTCGGCCACCGCATGAGCTGCCGTCGGCGTCGCGGGACAGGCAACGTGCTGGAATACTGCCCGAGCCGTCGGCTTGGACTGCCCTGCTGACTGCGATTCCCTGGTTCTTCTGGAGCTTGGTCCTCGTCGTCTGGGTTGCTGGAGCAATTGGCTTTGGCTGGGGTTGGATCGTTGTCGGATTGTGGATTCTGTCCGGTGTGATGATCTTTGTCGCGCCAGCCGAGTCGCTGCTCGCCAGGTATCTCTTTCGGCTCCGTGAGCCGACACTGATCGAGCAGCAGCGGCTAGCGCCGATATGGCACCAGCTTCTGGCGCGTACGAATGCTCGGTCTGGCAGATACACCTTGTGGATTCAGGAGACGGACGAAGTCAATGCGACTCCAACCCCAGGTCATGTCGTAGCAGTCAGTCGTTGGGCGCTCTATACCTTGCCGCCAACCCACCTGGAGGCTGTCCTGGCGCACGAGTTCGCGCATCACCTGGGCGGCCGATCGTGGCTGAGTATGCTCAGTTTCTGGTATTCGATCCCGGCGCGATGTGGCCTGATTGCAGTTCGCGCGATTGCCCGATTGATGAGGCGCGTTCCAGCGCTCGGTTGCGCTATAGGTGGCTTCCTGGTGATGGCCTATGTCGGACTAATTCTGGCCGTCTTTGCGCTCGGGCATGGCTACATCTGGCCCTTCCTCTTCATAACGCCATTCATTGCTCCGCCGTTTCTTGCGTGGCTCAATCGATGGCATGTCAGGCAGGCCGACCAGAAGACGGCTGCGCTGGGGTACGGCAGCACGCTCGTGCAGGTGCTGTACGGCTGGCAGATGGAACACCAGCAGACGCTGGGACGTGAAGACAGCCGGCGAGCTCAGGTGATGGCCAATACGCCGTCCCTTGTCGAGCGCGTCCGCGTGCTCGAGCGGGCGGGGGGTGCGCCTCCAGCCGCGTGGGGATGATGGGCAGTCGGGATCTGTCGAGTCCGGAGGTGCCACTGCTCCTGAATCCTTGCCATGGGCGAGACACGAACCGAGCCAAGAAGCCGACCATTAGGCAGCGATGCTCGGGTATGGAGCGACGCTTGTCCAGGTTCTGTACGGCTGGCAGATGCAGCATCAACAGGATCTCGGGCAGGCCGGTACTCGCCGGGCGCAGGTCATGTCCAGTACTCCCTCGCTTGTCGATCGGGTGCACACGATCGAGCAGACGGCAGGCATTCCTCCCGCTGCATGGGGCTGACAAGTCTCTCTGTTTGGAGGTGCCAAGCGTCGGACCATGGGTACGGCATCGTCGATCAACCTTCGTGACAAAAGCAGACCGCGGCGCACGGAGTCGAGTCCAAGATGCGCCGCGGTCTCATCGGGATCAACAGTGTTGCTGCACCTCCACCGACGTAAGCATGATAGCTGGTGACAGCGGGAGGAGTCGCAGTACGTGCTGCCCTAGCGATTAGGTGACGAGTCAATCGCAAGTGCGAAGGCGTCATCCTGTAGGTCTGTCTTTCTGGCTTCGTGACAAAAGCAGACCGCGGCGCATGGAGTCGAGTCCAAAATGGCCGCGGTCTCATCGGCCTCGACGGTGTTAGCGCACCTAAGCCGACGTATGAATTCTACAGGACGGCTAGGTGAAGTAGCACCATTGTCGAGTGTCTGAGAGCCCAATCTCAAGCCCGAGGCGTCGGGTGAGAATTCTGTTTGGGCGGCGACTGCGGAGCTCTCTCCGGTCTGTGCGTTATGGCGTGATTCGTTTGATGTTGTGGGTTGTGTTTGGGGCGGTGAAGGTCAGGAGGGCTTGGGCTTCGGGGGTGATGGTGGTCCAGGCGGAGGGGGGTATGGGGGTGAAGGGGGAGATTTCGAGGGTGGCGGTGGATTTGGATTTGGTTAGTTTCCAGAGGGCTGTTGCTTGGCCGTTGTGGAGGAGGGTGCCTTTGGTCAGGACGTCGTGGAGGGCTAGGGAGGCTCGGGTGGTGGGGGTGATGAAGCGGGTTCGGTCGGCGTGGGAGAGGAGGAGGTTGTCGTATTCGGGGAGGAAGCGGGTGGGGGGTTCGATGTCGTCGGTGGGGAGGGACAGGTGGGGGAGGTCGTAGAGGGTGCGGCCGGTGGTGGCGTCGGTGTAGGTGCGGAGGTCCAGGCGGTCGAAGATTTCGGAGAGGCGGGTCAGGCCGGACCAGGTTTGGGCGTCGGCTACTGAGGCAGGGCCGTAGGCGGCTAGGTAGCGGAGGATTAGGGCGTCTGGGGAGTTCGGCGGGACTGAGGGGTTCGACTGGCCAGGGGTGGTCGGCAGTGCTGGGGTGGTTGGTGCGGCGGGGCCAGTGGGGGAGGTGAGCCAGAGGTCTGCGGTGGTGAGGGTGGGGTGGCCGGAGCGGTTCCAGAGGCCTCGGGGTGGGACTTGGAGGGTGGGGAGTAGGCAGCGGACGGCGTGGGCCAGGGCGGCGGGGTCGCGGTCGGGCCATAGAGTGCTGAGGTGGGTGCGGAGTTGGGCCGCGGTGGCGGGGGATTCGGTCATCCGGGCGATGCCGGCGGACAGGACGGCGTCCATGTCGAGGCCCTCCAGGCGGTGCCGGCCGTAGGTGATGTTTTGGTAGACCTCGCGTTCGAGACGGGGCTGGATCAGCGGGCGGAAGGCGAGGAAGTCGCGGCTCGACGTGAGATGGATGGTTGCCCGCATCATCGAACCGCGGACTGCCTGGCGGGATTCGAGCAGGTCGGACAGTTCCTCGGCGCGGAAGTTGGCGAGGCGGGTCCAGAGGCCGACGTACGGGGCTTGTGGTGACTGAGCTTGCAGGCCGACGAGGTGTTCGATCGCTTCCAGGGCGGTGGCGTCGTGGCGGCGGAGGAGCCATTGCCGGTCGAGGGTCGCACGGTTTAGTACCTGCGGGCTCAGCTTTTGCATGACCTGATCCTCTCCTGGGGCCGGAGTCCACGATAGGACGGGGTAGCGGTCAGGTTCTGGCCGCTATGCAGGTCACAGGAAGGACAGGTTTTCCCTTGCGGGCGGGGATTCGCGCGGGGAACTGCTTCCCCCTGGGTGCCGCACGGACTTAGGGTTCGACGGATCGTAGTGGGAGTGTTACGGAACATGAGCGTGGGAGGGAAACGTATGTCCAAACGCCGCAAGGCGCTGGTGGCCGCCACCGCCGGGTTGGCCAGCATCTCGCTCGGGTTGTCGTTCACCAGCGCCGCGGGGGCCGCGCCGGAAGCAGCGAAGGCCGACCCGAATGGGCTGAAGCTGGTCAAGACCAAGACGTCGTTGCTCGGCAAGCACTACTGGTATCAACAGACTTTCAAGGGCCTGCCGGTGGTCGGTGGGTACTACGCGAAGCATGTCGCCAAGGACGGCGCGGTGCAGGTCGCGGACGGCCGGGACGCCGTACCGGCGAATCTGGATGTGCGTACGACGGTGGCGCCGGCGTCCGCTACCCAGGCGGCGAACGCGGCGGTGACCGCCCGTGCCAACCGGGCCCGGAACGCCGGTCCGGAGAAGCGCTTCGCGAAGCAGCCCGCCGCGACCAGCGGTGCCGCGCAGCTCGCGGTGATCGGCGGGCCGAACGCGCGCGTGGTCTGGAACGTCACCAGCCGCTCGACCGAGGGTGTCACCCGGTCGCTGGTGGACGCGAAGTCCGGCAGCGTCGTCGAGTCGAAGGTGATCAGCGACAACATCGACGGGCGCGGCTCGGTCTTCGACCCGAACCCGGTGGTCAGCGAGCAGAACGAGAAGCTGACCGACCAGAACGACAAGAACCAGGACGCGCTGTTCCTGGCGCAGAAGAACGTGATCCTGCGCAACCTGGACGGATCCGGCAAGCTCAACGGCAGCTTCGTCAACATCAAGGAAGCCAAGGGCGGCCTGGCGCAGAGCAAGACCAACACCTTCGTGTACCAGCGCGCGAACGACAAGTTCGAGCAGGTCATGTCGTACTACCACATCAACCAGACGCAGGAGTACATCCAGCAACTGGGCTTCGAGGACGTGAACAACGAGTCGCAGGACGTCTCCGTCGACACGTACTCCGGTGACAACTCGTTCTACGATCCGTCGACCGACATGATCACGTACGGCGAAGGTGGCGTCGACGATGCCGAGGACGCCGAGGTGATCTGGCACGAGTACGGGCACGCGATCCAGGACGATGTCGTACCCGGCTTCGGGGAGTCGGAGCAGGCGGGTGCGATCGGTGAGGGCTTCGGCGACTACTGGGCCGTGACCATGTCGGTTCCGGTCAGCAAGGGCTTCAACCTGCCGTGCGTGATGGACTGGGACGCCACTTCGTACACGACCGACGAGCCGCACTGCCTGCGGCGTACGGACACCGGCAAGACCACCGACGACATCGACGGTGAGGTGCACGACGACGGCGAGATCTGGTCGAACGCGCTGTGGGACATCCACCAGGCGCTCGGCCGGGCGAAGGCGAACAAGGTAATCCTCGAGGCGACGTTCTTCTACGACCCCGACACGTCGTTCGCGGCGGCGGCGCAGGACACCGTCCAGGCGGCGCGGCTCCTGTACGGGAAGACGGCGGCCGCTCAGGTCACCAAGGCTTTCCAGGACCGCAAGATCCTCAAGTGACATACCAGGTCATGCGCCCACGGCTACTGTGGGCGCATGACCTGGAGTACGGCAGACATCCCGGACCTGACCGGACGACGGGCGCTGGTGACCGGCGCTACCAGCGGACTCGGGTACGAGACCGCGCTGGAACTGCTCCGGCACCGCGCGGACGTGGTGATCGCCGCGCGCAACCCGGTGAAGGCAGCTGAAGCGGCCCGGACACTCACTGCGAAGTCCGGCAAGGAACCGGTTGTACTGGAGCTCGATCTGGCTGATCTGGCCAGTGTCGCGCGGGCGGCCGACGAAGTGACGAAGGCTGACGACCGGCTGGACCTGCTGATCAACAACGCCGGGGTGATGGCGCCGCCGTACCGGCAGACCATCGATGGGTTCGAGCTGCAGCTCGGTACGAACCACCTCGGGCACTTCGCGCTGACCGGGCGACTGCTGCCGTTGCTGCTCCGGACGCCGGGCAGCCGGGTGGTGACGGTGAGCTCGTTCATGCACAGGACGGTGACGGGGATTGCTGAGGAGGACCTGCGGCGGCCGGCGGCCGGGTACCGGAAGTGGGAGGCGTACGGGAAGTCGAAGCTCGCCAACCTGCTCTTCATGCTGGAACTCGATCGGCGGGCGCGCGCGGCCGGGGTTGATCTGATGAGTGTGGGCGCGCATCCCGGGTACGCGGCGACGCACTTGCAGGCTGCTGGTCCGGAGTTGGCCGGACGCGCTTTGCAAGCACGGGTCTGGGGTACGGCGAGCCGGCTGATCGCACAGTCCGCCGCGGCTGGTGCCTGGCCCAGCTTGTACGCGGCGACGTACGCCGATCTGCGTCCTGGTTCGTTCGTGGGGCCGAGCTTCCTCGAATACCGTGGTATACCAAAAATCGTGCTGCCGACGCGGACCGCGCAGGACCCGGAGCTGGCGCGGCGGTTGTGGGACTGGTCGGTCGAGGCGACCGGAATCGGCCCAGCACTCACCGTACCGAAGTAGTGACACAGCGACAGATTTGCGATTAGCCTCCGCTGGCATGAACCTCAGCCGCCGGGGATTCCTCGGCTTCGCCGCCGCCCTCGCTCCGATCCACCAGCTCGCGACCCGCGAGGCCCCGGAGCCACGGCCGCGCCGGACCGGCACGATGTACCTCGGTACGTATGGTGCTGGTGTCGGTATCGCGTCCTATGACGCCGACGGGAAGATCGCCGCGACCGGGACAATTGCCGACGTGCCCAATCCGTCCTTCATTATCCGGTCGGGTAACTTTCTGTACGCGGTCAACGAGCAGGATGCCGGCGCGGTCACCGCCATCGATATCTCGGGTACGCCGAAGGTGCTGAATCGTCAATCCACCAAGGGATCTGGGCCTTGTCATCTGGCCAAGATCGGCAATCAACTGGTCACCGCGAACTACGGTTCCGGCGATGTCTCGGTGCATCCGATCAACGCCGATGGGAGCCTTGGGCAACCAACTGATCTGGTCAAGCACGAGGGCTCCGCGCCGCATGCGCACCAGATCGTTGAGGCCGGGGAGTACGTGCTGGCGGTCGATCTCGGTACCGACTCGATCTACTCGTACACGCTGGCCGGCGGGAAGCTCGCGCTGAAGCATCAGGCGAAACTCGCGGCCGGAGCCGGTCCGCGACATTTGGTATACCATCCGTCGGGCCGGTACGCGTACGTGGCGGACGAGCTGAACAGCACGGTGACGATCTGCGGGTACGACGCCGGCGTCTTCACCGTGCTGAAGTCGATCCCTGTGGCGACAGGCAAGAACTACCCGGGTGAGGTGGTGATCTCGGCCGACGGGCGCTTCGTGTACGTCACGAATCGCGGCCATAACAGCGTGTCGATCTTCCGTACGGTCCGCGGCGGCGCCGACCTGGAGCTGGTTGGTATACCAAATTGTGGTGGGGATTGGCCGCGGCACTGCGCGTTCGACCCGGCCGGCCGGCTGTTGTTCGTCGCGAATCAGAAGTCGAACAACGTGGCCACGTTTTTGGTAGACCAAAGCACCGGCGGCCTGACGCAGACGAGCGATTTCAGTACGCCGACTCCGGTGTGCGTCGCCGGCTGGTAAGCGGCTGGTAGTCCCGTGCGCGCCGGGTGGCGTGGGGATGGCGGCGTTGGGAGGGCGGGGGTGGTTCGAGATGCGGATCCTTGTGTGACCCACGATCCTGGAGGTACCCCAGCCGACCCGCGGAGGTGAGTGCGATGGCCGCACCCAGCCAGGTCCTCGCCTCCCGGTCGACGCACGGCGTCCGGCTGCCGCGGTTCGGGCTCGGTGGTTCGCATCTCGGCCAGCCAGCGGGCGCTGACGGTGACGCGGGTGCGATCGCGACGGTCGATGCCGCGTACCAGGCCGGGATCAGATTCTTCGAGACGTCACCGGCGTATGGCGACACGGAGCGGAGGCTCGGTACGGCACTGAGCCGGCGCCCGCGAGCCGAACTCCTGATCGCCACCAGACTGCCCGCGACGGCTGAGCTGGGGACCGCGGCTGAGCTGGAGAGACTGATCCGGGAGAGCAATGAACGGCTGGGTCTGATGGCAGACCTGGTGCTCCTGGAGTCCACAGCGGAAACCGCGCCGCAGTCGGAGTTGGTGGTGGGGTTGGAGCGGGTGCGGCGGCTTGGGGCGGTGAAGCGGGTGGGCGTGGTTTCTGGGGATTGGCGCGCCCTGGAGCAGGTCGTGCGGGATGCGGAGCTGGATTGTGTTTTGCTGACCGGCGGGTACTCGTTGCTGGATCAGTCGGCTGGATCGTTGTTGGAGCGGTGCCGGGAGCTACAGGTGCCGGTGATTGTGTCGGGGGTGTTGACGCCGCAGATCCTGCAGGTGGAGAAGTCCAGTGAGCCGGATGGGGTGCGGGCGCGGCGGATCGCGGCGGTGTGTGAGCGGTACGGGGTGTCGTTGCCGCAGGCCGCGCTGGCGTTTCCGGGGCGGCATCCGGCGGTCGCGTCGGTGCTGATCGCGGCGTCGACGCCGGCGGAGATCCGGGCGGACGCGGCGCTGGTACGCCAACCGGTACCGCAGAAACTGTGGCAAGACCCCGAACTGACCCGCCTGCTGACCCATCCCGCCCACTGAACACAGCCCGACCACTCGGCAGCCAACCGCGGAACTGCCGAAGGCCGGGCAGACGGTCGGCTGGGCAGCCGATCGTTGGGCTGTCGGCCGTCGAGTATCACGAACCCGATCAAGCCGGTCGGGCTGCGGTGCAGCGATCCGGCTGCTGGCCATCCGGCCGCTGAACGTCGGGCCGCTGAGCATCCGGCCGGGGCGGCATGTGGTCGCTAGAACTTGTCGCCGGGGTTGGAGGGGGTCGGCGGCGAGCCGGTGCCCGGGGTGGTCGGGATGCCTGTGGTTGGAACTGGGGACGGCGTAGTTGTCGGCGTGCCGGTTGAGCCAGGCGGGGGTGTGGTCGGTGTGATCGTCACGGTCACCGTGTTGCTGGGCGATGGGATCACCGGTTCCGGCTCCAGTGGTGCGGCGTTCCGGAACAAGTACCAGGCCAGTACGACAGCCAGCGCCATGATCAACGCCATCGTGAGCAGCGCCCAGCCGAGCGCCCATCGTGAGGCCGGGCGGAGTGCGTTCGGCCAGGGGAGTGGCCAGATCCGGAACAGGCCCGGCCGGCGGCGGTTCTCCCAGTAGTGCCGGAAGTCAGGTCCGCGCCGAGCGCCGACCTGCGGGATTCGGTCCATCAGCACCGCGGACAGGATGTCCTCGCCGCGACGTTCCGCGATCAAACGCTCGTCGGACGCCGCACTCGAGCCGTCGTCCGAACGGATCGGGCCGATCGCGACCCAGAGCGCGAGGTCGCCGTCGTCGGAGTCGTTGTGGGCGAGTACCGCTTCCTCGGGCAGGTCGTCGACGGCGTACACGAAGCGGTCCCGGGCGGCCGCGTCGTCGGCGGAACCCTCGGTCATCATCGCGACGATCGCGTCCCGGCCGGTCTCGTCGCGGGCCGCGTACAGGTAACCGGCCGCGTTCGCCCCGAGCCGGCCGCGCAGCCAGAACTCGCCGACCCGCGGCGGATCCTCCGGCTCCAGCGGCAGCGCCGCCGGGATGTCCAGCGCAGGCGGCTGCTCCGGCAGGTCCGCCGGCTGCACCTCAGGCTTGGAGTCCGTCGCAGTCATCACCCCAATCCCACCACATCCCTGGTAGCACCCCCACCCCGCGCCCACCCGCGTACGCCCCGGTGATCGCACTTTGAGAAGCCACCGCGCACATTTCGCGCCCGGAAACACGGTGGCTTCCCAAACTGCGGCGCGGGCGGCGGGCGCGGCGGCGGGCGCGAGGCGTGGGCGGTGGGTACGAGCTGCGGGCGGTGTGGGCGGCGTCCGTGGGATGGAGCGGGGGTGGATTTGGGGTCGGAGGGGAGGATGGGGGAGTCCGTGGGGGTGCTGGCCCTGGGGATCTGATGGAATGGGCGGTGTTGTGGAGTGGGGAATGACATGGCCCGCGCGGGGCCCGGAAGGACAGGGATGACCGAAACCACGGTGCCGGCCGGAACGGTGGCTCAGCAGTCGCGGCTGGTCGGTGAGGCCATCGGTGAGGTCAAGCGGGTGATCGTCGGCCAGGAGCACATGGTCGAGACCCTGATGGTTTCGCTGCTGGCCAAGGGTCACTGTCTGCTCGAGGGTGTGCCGGGGGTCGCGAAGACGCTCGCGGTCCGGACCTTCGCGAGCGTGGTCGGCGGCAGTTTCGCGCGCATCCAGTTCACCCCGGACCTGGTCCCGTCGGACATCGTCGGCACCCGGATCTACCGCCAGACCCGCGAGACGTTCGACATCGAGCTCGGCCCGACCTTCGTGAACTTCGTCCTCGCCGACGAGGTGAACCGCGCGCCGGCCAAGGTGCAGTCGGCGATGCTGGAGCTGATGGCCGAGCGGCAGGTGTCGATCGGCGGCCAGACGTTCCCGATGCCGAAGCCGTTCATCGTGATCGCCACCCAGAACCCGATCGAGTCCGAGGGCGTGTACCCGCTGCCGGAGGCGCAGCGGGACCGGTTCCTGGTGAAGATCGATGTCCCGCATCCGCGCGGCCACGAGGAGTTCGAGATCCTCCGCCGGATGAGTGTCGACCCGCCGGAGCCGAGGCAGGTGCTGAAGCCGGAGACGATCCTGGAGCTGCAGCGCACCGCGGAGCAGGTGTTCGTCCACAATCTCGTCGCGGAGTACGCGGTCCGGTTGGTGATGGCGACGCGTACGCCGACCGACTTCCATCTGCCCGACCTGGAACCGATCATCGAGCTTGGTGTCAGCCCGCGCGCGACCCTGGGCCTGATCGCGGCCGGCCGGGCGCTGGCGCTGATCCACGGCCGCGACTACCTGCTGCCGAGCGACATCCAGACCGTCGCGCTCGACGTGATGGGGCATCGCCTCGGCCTGACCTTCGACGCGGTCGCCGACAACATCGACCCGCGCGCAGTCGTGGAGCGGATCCTGGCCACCGTTCCGCCGCCGCAGCCGGTCTGGCGTGACGGCGCCGACGGCACCGGCCGCCCGGAGTTCGTGTAGTGCCGAATCGCCCCGATCCACGAGCCGCGATGACGATTTCGCAGCTCGCTCCCGAGCGCGCGCTGCGGCGGCTGGAGCTGACCGTCGTACGCCGCCTCGAGGGCTATCTGCACGGCGAGCATCTCGGCCTGCTGCCCGGTCCTGGTACGGAGCTGGCGGAGGCCCGTGAGTACCAGGTCGGTGACGACGTACGCCGGATGGACTGGGCGGTCACCGCGCGTACGACGATGCCGCACGTCCGTGACCTGATCGCGGACCGGGAACTGGAAACCTGGGCGCTGGTCGACCTGTCCGGCTCGATGGACTTCGGCACGTCGACGCTGGAGAAGCGCGAGCTCGCGGTCGCGGCCGTCGCCACCGTCGGGTTCCTGACCCATCGGCTCGGCGACCGGTTCGGCGGGCTGATGCTCCGCGACTCGGCGCTGCGGCGCTGGCCGGCCCGCTCGGGGCGGCTCGCCTTGTACGGGCTGTTGCGCGCGCTCCTCGCGGAGCAGTTCAGCGGCAACGAGGAAGTACATCGCAGCGACTTGTCCGCGGCGCTGGAGTCGATGGCGCGTACGCAACGCAAGCGGGGCCTGCGAGTGATCGTGTCCGACTTCCTGACCCCGCAGGACGGTGAGGTGGCCAGCCAGGTCGAGCCGTCCTGGGAGCGCGCGATGCGGAAGCTGACCGCGCAGCACCAGGTGCTCGCGGTCGAGATCGTCGACCCGCGCGAGCTGGAGCTGCCGAACATCGGCGTCGTCACGATCGGCGACCCGGAGACCGGCGAGGTCCGCGAGATCGACACCCGGCGCCGGAAGGTACGGGATGCGTTCGCGGTGGCCGCACTGGCACAGCGGGAACGAACCCGGGCCGCCCTGCGTAGGGTAGGTGCGGGGCATCTGGTGCTGCGGACCGACCGCGACTGGGTCGCCGATACGGTGCGGTTCGTGCTGGCGTACCGGCGAGTCGCGCCCCGTCTGCACCAACCGCCGAAGGGAGTGGCCCGCTAGTGGAGTTCCTGTCTCCGGGGCGGTTGTGGTTCCTGCTGCTCATCCCGCTGATTCTCGGTGGGTACATCTTTCTCCAGCACCGGCGCTCGCAGTACGCGCTGCGCTTCACCAACATCGCGCTCCTCGACCGGGTCGCGCCGCGGCGACCGCAGTGGCGGCGGCATCTCGCCGTCGGGCTGGCGCTGATCGCCGCGCTGATGTGCATCGTGGCGTTCGCGCAGCCGAAGGACAAGGTCAAGGTGCCGCGGGAGCGGGCCACGATCGTGGTCGCGATCGACGTGTCGCTGTCGATGATGGCCACCGACATCGACCCGAACCGGCTCGAGGCGGCGAAGAAGTCGGCGAAGAACTTCGTCAACCAGCTGCCGTCCAAGTTCAACGTCTCGCTGGTGAACTTCGCCGGCTCGGCGTCGATCATCGTGCCGCCGACCACCGACCGGTCGACCGTACTGCGCTCGATTGACGGTCTGGAGCTGGCCGAGTCGACCGCGACCGGTGAAGGCATCTTCACCTCGCTGCAGGCGCTCACCCAGGTCCCGCCGGACCCCGAGCACCCGACCGAGCCCGCTCCGGCGCGGATCGTGCTGCTGTCCGACGGGAAGCGGACAGTCGGCCGGACCGCCCAGGAGGGCGCGCAGGCGGCGAAGGCGAAGAACACTCCGGTGTACACGATCTGCTTCGGCACCGACTCCGGGTTCATCGAGATGGACGGCATTCGGCAGCGGGTGCCACCGGACCGGACCGAGCTGCGGTCGGTCGCGGAGATCAGCGGCGGCAAGGCGTACACGGCGGAATCGGCCGGCGAGCTGGAGGACGTCTACAAGGACATCGGCTCCTCGGTCGGGTACGACGAGGTCGACAAGGAGGTCACCTCCCGGTACGCCGGGATCGCGATGCTCTTCACACTGGCGGCCGCCGGTGCGTGCATCGCCCTCGCCACCCGATTCCCCTGAGCGCTGATTCGCCTTGACACAAGTGATGTGGTTGACACGGCGAGGTTGCTGGTGTTTAGGGGAGTGGTGGGGCAAGATGGACCAGAGTTTCGCGGGTCGTCTTGTGATGCCCTGAGAGACTGACATAAGCACCGAGATCGACGGCCTGTTCGAGAACGCTGGGGAAGGCGCCCCTCGAGCACAGGAGGTCCCGGTGGCGACGACTCGTGGCGTTCTGTACGTCCACACGGTGCCGTCAGCGTTGTGCCCTCATGTCGAGTGGGCCGCGGGCGGCATCCTCGGCGTGCCCGTGAAACTGGATTGGACGCCGCAACCAGCGGCCCAGGGCACGTACCGGGCCGAGCTGTCCTGGCAGGCCGAGGCGGGTACCGCGGCCAAGCTGGCGTCCGCGCTGCGCGGCTGGCAGAAGCTGCGGTTCGAGGTCACCGAGGAGCCGAGCAACGGCGCCGAGGGCGAGCGGTACTCGTTCACGCCCACCCTCGGGGTCTTCCACGCGACCACCGGCGTGCACGGCGACATCATGGTCCCGGAGGAGCGGCTGAAGGCGGCCATGCTGAAGGCCGCCAGCGGCGAGGCCGACCTGACCGAGGAGGTCGAGCGGCTGCTCGGCCGGCCGTGGGACGAAGAGCTGGAACCGTTCCGGTATGCCGGCGACGGAGCGCCGGTGCGCTGGCTGCATCAGGTTGTCTAAGCAGTCCCTGAGAACTTCAGAAGAAAGCCGTGAAGGGCACAGCTTTTGCCGAACTTTTCGGTGAGACTGAGCATCAGACGTTGCACAAGGGTGGGAGGGGCCGTGGCCGCTGGGCCACCGGGTGTCGGGACACCCCCGGTGGTTGTGAACAACAGCGGCCGCACCACGTGAAGGGCGCGAACCTCAGGGTTCGCGCCCTTCAAGCCGTTAGAGGCAGTAAGCCGTTAGGGGCCTTAGAGCGGGATGTTGCCGTGCGCACCGCGGATCGGTCCGTCGGCAGCCGCTGCGGCAAGCGCGGCCGCCAGCGCCGTACGCGTCCGGGCCGGCTCGACGATCTCGTCGACCACCCCGATCTCCCGCGCCCGCTCCAACCCGCCCGCGATCTGCTCATGCTCGGCCGCGAGCTCCGCCTCGACCTGCGGCCGCAACTCCGGATCGACCTCGGCCAGCCTCCGCCGATGCAGCACCCGAACGGCCGCGATCGCACCCATCACGGCGACCTCCGCGCGCGGCCAAGCGAACACCCGGGTCGCACCGAGCGAGCGCGCGTTCATCGCGATGTACGCCCCGCCGTACGTCTTCCGGGTCACCAGCGTCACCCGCGGCACGACCGCCTCCGCGAAGGCATGCAGCAGTTTGGCGCCACGGCGTACGACCCCGTCCCACTCCTGACCGACGCCAGGCAGGTACCCAGGCACGTCGACCAGCACCACCAGCGGTACGCCGAACGCATCGCACATGCGGACGAACCGCGACGCCTTCTCCGCCGACAGCGCGTCCAGGCAACCACCGAGCCGGAGCGGGTTGTTCGCGATCACCCCGACCGTACGCCCGCCGAGCCGGCCGAGCGTGGTGACGATGTTCGGCGCCCAGCGCTGGTGGAGCTCAACGGGGGAGTCCTCGTCGAGCACTCCACCGACCAGCGGATGGACGTCGTACGCGCGCTTGGCCGACTCAGGCAGGAAGCCGGACAGGTCGGTGTCCGGGATCTCGGTCGAGATCGTGCCCTGGTTGGCAAGCAGGTCGGTCAGCCGCCGGGCCTGCTCCAGCGCGGCCGCCTCGGAGTCGGTGGTGATGTGTACGACGCCGGAGCGCCGCCCGTGCGGTTCGGGACCGCCCAGCCGGAGCATGTCGACGTCCTCGCCCGTGACCGAGCGCACCACGTCCGGTCCGGTGACGAAGATCCGTCCCTCCGGGCCGAGGATGACGATGTCGGTCAGCGCCGGACCGTACGCCGCGCCACCGGCGGCCGGGCCGAGTACGACCGAGAGCTGCGGGATCTTTCCGGAGGCCTGCGTCATCGCGTAGAAGATCTTGCCGACTGCATGCAGGCTCAGCACGCCCTCGGCCAGCCGCGCGCCGCCCGAGTGCCACAGGCCGATGATCGGCACCTGCTCGGCGCGCGCCACCTCGTACGCCTTGACGACGACGTCGCAGCCCTCGTCGCCCATCGCGCCGCCCATCACGGTCGCGTCGGAACAGAAGGCAACCACCGCCGCACCCTCGATCGTGCCTCGGGCCGCGACCATGCCGGAGAGGTTGTCCGGCGTGATCAGCTCCAGGCTGCCTGGGTCGAGCAGCGCGGACAGCCGGGTGACCGGGTTCCGGGGGTCGAGCTCACGCGCGACCTTGGCAGGTTTCTGCGGCGCGGCAGTGGTCATGACTACACCGACTTCCGGTTCATACCGACTTCCGGTTCATACCGACTTGAAGGCGATGGCGGCGTTGTGGCCGCCGAAGCCGAACGAGTTGTTCAGGGCCGCGATGTCGCCCTCGGGCAGCTTGCGCTGCTCGGTCGCGACATCCAGCTCGATCTGGTCGTCGAGCTTGTCGACGTTGATGGTCGGCGGCGACACCCGGTGGTGCAGGGCGAGCACGGTGGCGACCGACTCGACCGCGCCGGCGCCGCCGAGCAGGTGACCGATCATCGACTTCGGCGCGGTCGCGACGGCGTGGTCGGCGTCCTTGCCGAGCGCCTGCCGGATCGCCAGCGACTCGGCGATGTCGCCCTGCGGCGTCGAGGTCGCGTGCGCGTTGATGTGGAAGATGTCGGCCGGGGTCAGGTCGCCCTCGGACAGCGCCCGCTCCATCGCCCGGCGGGCGCCGGAACCGGTCGGGTCGGGCTGCGCGATGTCGTGACCGTCCGCGGAGATGCCCGCGCCGGCGAGCTCGGCGTAGATCTTCGCGCCGCGCGCCTTCGCGTGCTCGTACGACTCCAGGATCAGCACGCCCGCGCCCTCACCGAGGAGGAATCCGTCGCGGTCCACGTCCCACGGCCGGGACGCCTTCTCCGGGTCGTCGTTGCGCTTGCTGAGTGCCTGCATCATCCCGAACGCGGCCAGCGGCAGCGCCATGATCGCGCCCTCGGCGCCACCGGCGATGATCACGTCCGCGCGGCCGAGCCGGATCTGGTCGAGCCCGAGCCAGATCGCTTCGTTGCCGGAGGCACACGCCGAGACGGGCGTGTGGACACCGGCCTTGGCACCGAACTCGAGGCTGACGTACGCGGCCGAGGAGTTCGGCATCAGCATCGGGATGGCCAACGGTGAGACCCGGCGCGGGTTGCTCTGCAGGGCGTCGTAGTTCGACAACGTGGTGTGCAGGCCACCGATGCCGGAGGCAACGGCTACGCCGAGCCGCTCCTTGTCCAGCCCGGAGTCCGCCAGGCCGGAGTCGGCCCAGGCCTCCCGGGCGGCGACGAGGGCGAGCTGCGCGGTCCGGTCCAGCCGGCGTGCCTTCACCCGCTCGATCACCTCGGTCGGGTCGACCGCGGCCGGCGCGGCGATCTGTACCGCCAGGTTCTGCACCCACTCGTCGGTCAGCCGCCGGGCGCCGGAGCGGCCGGCCAGCAGACCTTCCCAGGAGCTGGCCACGTCGCCGCCGAGCGGGGTCGTGGCTCCGAGCCCAGTGATGACGACTCGGGTCTTCGACATGGTTACCTCATCCTTCACATCGGCGATCTGCGGTTGGGTGCGAGGGGTGGTGGTGCGCGTTCAGTACTGCGGTGTTGCCGGTGTTGCCGGTGTGGCCGCTGCGGTGCTCATCGAGCGGCGCCCGATGAGCACCCGGCCAGCACGGTGACGGCGTACGTCAGCCGTTCTGGGCGCGCTCGATGAACGCGACCGCGTCGCCGACGGTCTTCAGGTTCTTCACCTCGTCGTCGGGGATCTTCACGTCGAACTTCTCCTCGGCGGCCACCACGACCTCCACCATGGAGAGCGAGTCGACGTCGAGGTCGTCGGTGAAGGACTTGTCCAGCTGGACGTCCTCGACCGGGATGCCGGCGATCTCGTTCACGATCTCGGCGAGGCTGGAACGGATCTCTTCGGTGCTGGCCATCTCTTTGGTTCCCTTTCGGATTTCTGCTGACTTACCGCCGGGACAGCCATCTGAACCGCCCCGGACAACTATGGACTACGGAATCCGGACCACCTGCGCCGCGTACACCAGCCCGGCGCCGAAGCCGATGATCAGCGCGAGGTCGCCGCTCTTGGCCTCGCCGGACTCGCGCATCGCGGTGATCGCGAGCGGGATCGAGGCGGCGGACGTGTTGCCCTGCCGCTCGATGTCGCGGGCGACCTTGACGTGCTCGGGCAGCTTGAGCGCCCGGCGCATCGCGTCGGTGATCCGCATGTTCGCCTGGTGCGGTACGAACAGGTCGAGCTGCTCGGCCTTCACCCCGGCGACGTCGAGCGCCTGCTGCGCGGTCTTCGCCATCTCGAACGACGCCCAGCGGAACACCGGGTTGCCGTCCATCGTCAGGTGCGGCCAGTTGTAGGTGCCGAACACCTCCTGCCAGGACTCCCGCTGGCTGATCACCTGGTGCTGCGTACCGTCCGAGCCCCACACCACCGGGCCGATGCCCGGTTCGTCGGCCGGGCCAACGATCGCGGCGCCGGCGCCGTCGGCGAAGATGAACGCGGTGCCCCGGTCGGTCCGGTCGGTGATGTCGCTGAGCCGCTCGACGCCGATCGCCAGCACGTACTTGGCGCTGCCGCCGCGGACCAGGTCGTTCGCCATCGCGACGCCGTAGCAGAAGCCCGCGCAGGCGGCCGAGATGTCGAACGCGGCCGCGGTCGGGGCGCCGACCTGGACGGCGACCTGGGTCGCGATCGCGGGCGTCTGGTACAGGTGGGTGACGGTGGCGACGATCACGCAGCCGATGTCGGCCGGGTCGATCCCCGCCTCCGCGACCGCTTCCTTCGCGGCGTTCACCGACATCATCAGTACGGTCTCGTCGTCGTCGGCCCAGCGGCGTTCCTTGATCCCGGACCGGGTCTGAATCCACTCGTCACTCGAGTCGATCTGCTCCAGGATCTCCGAGTTCGGTACGACCCGCCGCGGCCGGTACGACCCGATCCCGAGGATGCCCGCGTACGCCGCGCCGGTCGATGCGGTGATCATGCGTTGCCTCCGGCCGGGTGGAGGCGGACCAGGGGCTGGCCGGGGGCGACGGGATCGCCTTCTTCGGCGAGCCACTCGACCACGATGCCGCCGTGCGGCGCGGTCACCGCCACCTGGTCGCGCAGGCTGTCGACGGTCGCGACCACTTCACCGGCCTCGACCTTGTCGCCGGCCTCGCGGCGGGTCTGCCCGGCGCGGGTGAAGGTGCCCTTGATCGGCGCCACCAGCAGCCGCCAGGTGGGCGAGGCGTCGATCTCGGACGGGCTGCCGTGCTTCTCGACGAACGCGCGCGCGTCGTCGAGCTGGTCCGGGGTCTTCAGCGCGAACGTCTCGACGCCCTTGAGCGCCCGCCGCGCGATCCCGGTCAACGTCCCCGCCGGGGGCAGCTCCAGGATGCCGGTCACCTCGAGCTCGGACATCGTCTGCATGCACAGGTCCCAGCGGACCGGCGCGTTCACCTGGGTGACGAGCCGGCGCAGTACATCCTGACCGTCGTGGACGACATGCCCGTCCCGGTTGGAGATCAGGCGCGTACGTGGGTCGTGTGTACTGATCGCGGTCGCGTACTTCGCCAGCGTCTGCACGGCCGGCTCCATGTGCCGGGTGTGGAACGCACCGGCCACCGACAGCGGGATCAGCCGGGCCTTCGCCGGCGGGTCGGCGGCCAGCGCGGCCAGCTCGTCAACGGTGCCGGCGGCAACGATCTGGCCGGGGCCGTTGTCGTTCGCCGGGGTCAGGCCGTGCTCGGCGAGCTTGGCCAGCACCTCGTCCCGGTCGCCACCGAGGACGGCCGTCATCGAGGTCGGGGTCAGCGCCGCCGCGGCGGCCATCGCCTTGCCGCGCTCGCGGACCAGCACCATCGCCTGCTCGGCGGTCAGGACACCGGTGCCGGCCGCCGCGGCCAGCTCACCGACGCTGTGCCCGGCCACCGCGCCGACCTTGGCGAACGCGTCGGCCGGGTGCGGGAACACCGCCAGCGCGGCCAGCATGCCGGACGCGACCAGCAGCGGCTGCGCGATCGCGGTGTCCCGGATCGTGTCCGCGTCGGCCTGGGTGCCGTAGTGGGCGAGGTCGAGACCGGCGACCGCGGAGAGCCAGTTCAGCCGGCTCTCGAAGACGGGGTCGGCCAGCCACGGCTCGAGGAATCCTGGGGTCTGGGCACCCTGACCGGGTGCGACGATGACGAGCACGTGACAACTCTCCCTCAGCCGGGCCCGCCGCGAGCCGCACGGCGAGCACGAATTCTACCGGGCTGCTTTTGTGGACATCCTACAAACCCGGGCTGCCCGGCTCGGGATTGAGCAGGCGGCCCAAGGTCAGTGCGACACGTAGTGTGAAACTGTCGCGCGGATTCAGTGGGTTGTACCCGGTGAGGTCGGTCACACGCTTCAGCCGGTACCGGACGGTGTTGGCGTGGATGAACATCGCCCGCGCCGTCGCCTCGATCGAGCCGCCGGAGTCCAGGCACGCCGAAACCGTGCCGAGCAGGACGCCATCGCCCGCCGTGAGCGGGGCGTACACCTCGGTGGCGAGTTGCCGGCGGGCGTGGCCGTCTCCGGAGAGTGACCGTTCCGGGAGCAGTTCGTCGGCCTGGACCGGGCGCGGGGCATCCGGCCAGGCGGGCGCGGCCCGGAGCCCGGCGATGGCGGCCCGGGCCGAGGTGACGGCGGCGGTCAGATCCTTCACCACCGGCCCGACCACGATCGGCCCAGGTCCGAACAGGTGCGCGAGTTTTTGTACGATCTCCACAGGTTTGCTCGTACCGCCGAGTACCACCACCAGGCGGTCACCCTGAACCGCACACAACGCATCCGCCCCAGCCTCCCGAGCCGCATGACGCACCGTGTCCGCAACCCGCGCACTCCCCAGCCCGCCGTCACCCCCTGCACGCCCACCCGGCTCACCCATCCCGCCCGCACTCGCACCGCCGGGCACATCTGCGGTGCCCGCGCTGCCCGAGGTGCGTGCGGTGCCTGCGCTGCCCGAGGTGCGTGCGGTGCCCGCGTTGCCCGAGGTGCGCGGGGCGCCTGCGGTGCCCGGGGCGCGCGGAGCAGGCGCGGTTGTCGCGGGGATCGGGGTGTTCGCGCCGGCGGGCACAGGCGGGGAGTCGGCGCTGTGCAGCTCGCTCGGGGTGCTTGCGGTGCTCGGGGTGCCGGGGCCGGTTCCGGGGGTTTGCGCTCGGCCGACGACGACTGCTACCTCCGCCGAGCCGGTGGTGCCGACGGCGGCGGTCCAGCCGAGGGCGGAGGCTCGGGAGCGGACCGACTCGTCTGTTTCACCGCGGATCACCGAGTCGACCAGCAGTGCCTCCAGCCGGGCGTCCCAGGCACCGCGCATTTCGGCCGCCTGCGCGTACACGGTCGCGGCGGCGAAGGCGACCTCGCGCGCGTACCGCTGGATCGCCTCGTGCACGATCGGTACGTCCGCGGGCGGCAGCAGCGTACCGATGGTGTTCTCGATCGTCTCGATCGTGGTCCGGACCAGGTCGACGGTCTGGTGCAGCGAGATCACCCGGGTAAACTCCCGCGGCGCCGACCCGAAGATCCGGGTCGGCATCGACGAATGCGCCCCCGGATCACGGAACCACTCGACGAACGCCGAGATCCCGGACTGCGCGACCAGCCCGATCCACGACCGGTCCTGCGCCGACAGCTTCCCGAACCACGGCAGCTTCGCGTCCATCGCCGCCATCGCAGCCGTCGCCAGCGCCCCGGTAGCCCCCTGCAGCCGGTCGGCCCGCGCTCGATGCCCCTCTGCCACCACCCCCCGACCCTAACCCGCGCCCACCCACGTACGAGATGGATATCCACCCGTCTGGTGGGTTCTCCACTGGCATACCGGTGGAGAACCCACCAGAGCGGTGGATATCCACTGCAATGATGGGGGTATGACGGACAAGGCGGGTGTGGATCACGCGGTCGCGGCGTTGCGGGCGATCGGGTACTACCTCGAGCGGGACCGGCAGCCGACGCATCGGGTGAAGGCGTACCGGCGGGCGGCGGACACGATCGCGGCGCTGCCGGCGTCGGAGGTGCGGGCGCGGCGGCGGGCCGGGACGCTGACCGAGCTGGCCGGGATCGGGCCGAAGACGGAGGCGGTGATCGTCGAGGCGATGGACGGTGCCACCCCGGCGTACCTGGTCAAGCTGGAGGAGGCGGCCGGTGAGCTGACCACCGCGGGCAACCGGATGCGGGCGGAGCTGAAGGCGGACCTGCACCTGCATTCGGAGTGGTCCGACGGCGGCAGCCCGATCGAGGAGATGGCGCGTACGGCGCATCGGCTCGGGCACAAGTACATGGCGCTCACCGACCACTCGCCGCGGCTGACCGTCGCCAACGGACTGTCCCGCGAGCGCCGTCTGCAGCAGCTCGAGGTCGTTGCCGAGCTCAACAAGAAGCTGCAGTCCGAGCTCGACGGCTTCACGATCCTGAACGGGATCGAGGTCGACATCAACGAGGACGGCACGCTCGACTGCGACAGCGAGATCCTGGCCCGGCTGGATGTCGTCGTCGCCAGCGTGCACTCGAAGCTACGGATGGCGGCCGAGCCGATGACCGAGCGCATGGTCCGCGCGATCGCCAACCCGCACGTGGACGTGCTGGGCCACTGCACCGGTCGCCTGATCACCGGTGGGCGTGGCACCCGGCCGGAGTCCGAGTTCGACGCCGAGGTGGTCTTCGAGGCCTGCCGTCAGTTCGGTACGGCGGTGGAGATCAACTCCCGGCCTGAGCGCCTCGACCCGCCGAAACGCCTGTTGTCGCTGGCCGTCGAGATGGACTGCGTGTTCTCGATCGACACCGACGCGCACGCGCCTGGTCAGCTCGACTGGCAGGTGTACGGGTGCGAGCGCGCCGAGGACTGCGGGGTCACCCCGGAGCGGGTGATCAACACGTGGGACCAGCAGGAACTCCTGGAATGGACGGCATCATGAGCGATCTCGAGAAGGACCCGGCGGAGGTTGTCGGTACGGGCGATTGCGAAGGTCCCGTACTGGAGATGCTCGAGGCCCGTGAGGTCGTGCTCGGCCGGACCACGAAGGTACGCCGCCTGCTGCCGAACAAGAATCGCCGCATGGTCGGCGCATGGTGCTTCGTCGACCACTACGGGCCCGATGACCTCACGAAGCGGGTCGACTCGTATGACGTACCGGGGGAGCGTGGGATGCACGTTCCACCGCATCCGCATACCAGTCTGCAGACGGTGAGCTGGCTGTTCGAGGGCGAGATCGAGCATCGGGACACGGTCGGGTCGCACGCGTTCGTCCGGCCGGGTGAGTTGAACATCATGACCGCGGGCAACGGCATCGCGCACTCCGAGGTGTCGACGCCGGATGCGCCGCCGATGCTGCACGGTGCGCAGTTGTGGGTGGCGCTGCCGGATTCGGTCCGCGCGACGACTGCGCCGGCCTTCAATGCGTACGCCGATCTCCCGACCGTCGCGTTCGACGGAGCGCAGGCGACTGTGATGATCGGTACGGTCGCGGGGGTCACATCGCCCGCCCCCGCGTTCACTCCGCTGGTCGGCGCGGACATCACCATCGAGCCGGGGCGTACGCTCGCGCTTCCGCTGACGCCCTCGAACGAGTACGCAGTACTTGTTGTCGAAGGCACGCTTTCGGTCGGTGACCTCACGCCCGGGTTCGGCGAGCTGGCTTACTTCGGGTCCGGTCGCGAGTCGATCGAGCTGGTTGCTGCCGACAACGGTGTGCGGTTCCTTCTGCTCGGTGGTGAGCCGTTCGAGGAGGAGCTGGTGATGTGGTGGAATTTCATTGGCCGTACCCATGAGGAGATCGTGGCTGCGCGCAACGACTGGCAGGCGGCGATCGAGGCTGGTGGCAACGACCGGTTCGGGATGGTGCCCGGCTACGACGGCGATCCGTTGCCGGCTCCGCCGCTGCCGGGGACCACGCTCAAACCGCGGCCGCGTTCTCGCTGACCTGGTCGCGGGTGCCCGGTCGCAGGACGTCGCGGCGCCGGCGGTAGTACGCCCAGGTGAGGACGAGCAAGGCCGGTCCCCACAGGTTGAGCGGTGAGTAGCAGGCCAGCATCAAGACCTTCCAGCCGGTGCTTTCGAACGGGATGAAGTGGCCGGTGTACGCGTCCCGGAAGCCGTACGTCCAGATCGCGATCAGCGAGAGCGCACCGAGCGTGGCCGGGATGATTGCCGCGTACGGGTGGACGCGCCGGCCGCCGATGAACGGAATCCACCGCGGCACGACCTCGCCCCAGCGGCTGACCATCCCGAGCGCGGTCAGGGCGATCAGCTCGGAGAAGATCGTCAGGCCGACCACGTACACCTTGTCGCCGGCGCCTTCGAGCAGGGTCGGGGTGCCGTTCGCGTCGACCAGGCCCATCGACGAGCCGAACACCAGGCCGAGGCGCCAGAGCCCGGACGGCAGCACCATGAACGGGATCAGGTGGGCGAGCCGGTAGGCCCAGCGCGGGACGGAACGCTCAGTCGTTTTCACACTCCGAGCTTCCGGTATACCAACCGCCCCGTACCTCACCCACAGGAGTGAACCCCCTCCCTCCAGGGAACCTTCAACCCAGGGGCGTGAAGGCCCTCCGGAGCGAGCGGCCGGCTCTGGGCTCCGCCATCAGTGCTGTCAGGCTGAGGCGTACACGCCGTCCAGGGTCAGCTCGTCGGCTCGGTGGCAGCGGGGTACGGTCGTGGGCTCGGTCTGGCTGCACAGGTCGATGGCATACCGGCAGCGGGGCTGGAAGCGGCAGCCGGTGAAGTGTTCGTCCGGCGTCGGCACCTCGCCCGCGGGGAGCACCTCGTCACGTCGTCGCAACCGCGGGTCCGGCCGCGGGACCGATCGCAGCAGCGCCTCGGTGTACGGATGCTGGGGATGGTCGAACAAGTCCTCGGTCTCGGCCTCTTCGACGATCCGCCCGAGGTACATGACGGCGACCCGGGTACACAGGTGCTGGATCACCGAGAGGTCGTGCGAGATGAACACGTACGTCAGGCCGAGCTCGTCCTGCAGGTCCTCCATCAGGTTCAGGATCTGACTGCGAACGGACACGTCGAGCGCGCTGACTGCCTCGTCCGCGACCACCAGGCGGGGCTCGGTGACCAGCGCCCGGGCGATCCCGATCCGCTGCCGCTCGCCACCGGAGAACGCGTGCGGGTAGCGGCGCATCAGCTCGGGCCGCAAACCACAGCGCCGCAGGGCTTCGGCGACCCGGTCCTTCACCTCGCTTCCGCTGGCCAGATTGTTGACAATCAGCGGTTCGGCGACGATCTGCTGCACGGTCATCCGCGGGTTGAGCGAGGAGTTCGGGTCCTGGAACACGGTCCGGATCTCGGTCCGCAACGGCCGCAGCTGGCTGCGGGACAGGCCGGCCAGGTCGACCTCGGACCCGTCGGCGCGCCGGTACACAATCCGCCCCGTGGTCGGTTTGTGCGCGCGCAGGATGCACCGCCCGAGGGTGGTTTTCCCGCACCCCGACTCACCGACCAGACCGAGCGTCTCACCGCGCTGGACGACCAGATCGACGTCGTCGACGGCGTGTACGGTCGTCCGGTTCCGCCGGCCGAACAACCCGGCGCCGCCGGTGAACCGCATCGTCAGACCTTCGACCCGCAGGATCTCCTCAGCCGGCATCGGCGGCCACCTCCTCGTGCTCCAGTTCGTGCCCGTCCCGGATGCTCTCCGCGGTCGGGTAGTGCACGCAGCGAACCTCCCGCTGCCCGTCGCTGACCAGCTCCGGGTTCTCGACGTCACACTCGCCGAGCACGACGTGGTCGCAGCGCGTCCGGTACGGGCAACCGCTCGGCCGCTGCTGCGGATGCGGGACCTGGCCGCGGATTGTCGGCAATCGACGCCGCGCCCGCCGCTCGATTCGCGGTACGGAGCGCAGCAGCGCCCGCGTGTACGGGTGCCGGGGATCGTGGAACAGCGAGTCGACGTCGCACTCCTCGACCACGTTGCCGAGGTACATCACCGCGACCCGGTCGGCGAGCTCCGCGACCACGCCCAGGTCGTGGGTGATGAACAGGATCGCCATCCCGCGCTCCTCCTGCAGCTTGCGCAGCAGCCGGAGGATCTGGGCCTGGGTGGTGACGTCGAGGGCGGTCGTCGGCTCGTCCGCGATCAGTAGTTGCGGGCGGCAAGCAAGTGCCATCGCGATCATCGCGCGCTGCCGCATCCCGCCAGAGAGCTGGAAGGAGTACGAGTCGATGCGCCGCTCCGGGTTTGGTATACCAACGCCGCGCAGCTCGGCAATGGCGCGTTCGCGGGCTTCCTTCTTGCCGAGGTTCTCGTGCAGCCGGAGCACCTCGACCAGCTGCTGGCCGATCGTGTGCACCGGGCTGAGCGCCACCATCGGCTCCTGGAACACCATCCCGATCTCTTTGCCCCGGATCCGCCGCAACTCCGGCCCCCGCGGATCCAGCGCGGCGAGATCGACAACCTTCCCGCCCCCATCGGCCGGGTCAGCACCACCGCCCCCGCCCTCACGGGAACGGAAGTTGATGCGCCCGGCAACGATTCGGCCGGGTGGGTCGACCAGGCGGAGGATCGAGCGGGCGGTGACGCTCTTGCCGCACCCGGATTCGCCGACGATGCACAGCGTCTTGCCCGGTTCGACCCGCAAGGTCACATCGTCGACCGCCTTGACCAGTCCGTCGGCGGTAGCGAAGTGCGTACTGAGCTTCTCGATCTCCAGCAGCGGCTCGATGGTGTGCCTCCTCATGACTCGTACGGGTCGGCGGCGTCCCGCAGACCGTCACCGACGAAGTTCAGTGCCATCACCGCGATCACCACCGCGGCTCCGGCGGCCAGCAGCCAGGGCGCCGCGGTCAGGACCCGGATGCTCTGCGCCCCACTGAGCAGCACGCCCCAGCTCACCACCGGCGGCTGCAGACCGAGCCCGAGGAACGACAGCGCGGTCTCGCCGAGGATCATCCCGGGGACGGCGAGGGTGAGCGACGCGATGATGTGACTGGTGAACGCCGGCAGCATGTGCCGGCCGACCACCCGGTGCCAGCGGGCGCCGTCCAGCTCGGCCGCGAGAACGAAGTCCTCGTCGCGGATCTGCAGGAACCGGCTGCGGATCACCCGCGCCAGCCCGGTCCAGCCGATCAGCGACAGGATCAGCGTGATCGCGAAGTACGTCTTCAACGCACTCCACCCAGGTGGTACCGCGGCCGCCAGACCGAGCCAGAGCGGCAACGTCGGGATCGACATGAAGAACTCGATCACCCGTTGCACGATCCCGTCGACGAGCCCACCGAAGTACCCGGAGATCCCGCCGAGCAGCAACCCCAGGACCAGGGCCGCGCTGACACCGATCAACCCGACCGACATCGAGATCCGCGTTCCGTAGATCACCCGGGAGAGATTGTCGCGGCCCTGATCGTCGGTCCCGAGCAGATGGAACGGCGCGCCCGGCTGACTCGGCCCGAGCAGATGCCGGTCGGACGGGATCAGCCCCCACAACTTGTAGTGATCACCCTTCGCGAAGAGCCGGACGCCGTACCGCTGCGACTTGTCGACCGTGTAGTCACGCAGCAGCGTCTCGGGATTGGGCGTGCCCTTGTACCCGTTGACGAACAGATGCGGACTCGAAGTGAGCGACACCTTCATGAGCTGCGGTGGCGCGTACGCACGGTCCGATGCGTACGTGTCCTGGGTCTGCGGCGCGAGGAACTCACAGAACGCCGCCGTGAAGTAGATGAATCCGACGATCCACAGCGAGACGACAGCGAGCTTGTTGCGCTTGAACCGCCGCCAGATCAACGTCCGCTGCGAAGCCAGCGCCAGCGCCGGCTCTTCCGTGGCCGGGACCGGGGTGTCGGCCAAAGTGTCTGTCTGAAGCGTAGTCATTTGGAGCTCCCCCCGTACCCGATCCGGACCCGCGCATCGACTGCCGCGAGCAACAGGTCGGAGATCAGCGTGCCGATCACCGTCAGCACGCAGGCGATCAGGATGATCCCGCCGGCCAGGTACATGTCCTGGCTCTTCAGCGCGTTCAGCAGCAGCGGCCCGGTGGTTTCCAGCCCGAGCACGCTCGCCACCAGGACCTCGCCGTCGAACAGTGCCGGGATCGTCCAGCCGATGGTGGCGATGAACGGGTTGAGCGCGACTCGCGTCGGGTAGCGCATCAGCAGCTTGCGCTCGTCCAGTCCACGCGCCCGGGCGGCGGTGACGTACGGCTTGTGCAGCTCGTCCAGCAGGTTCGCCCGCAGTACGCGGATCGTGCCCGCGACCCCTCCGGAGGCGAGCACGAGTACTGGCAGCCAGAGGTGATTGAGCAGATCGAGCAGCTTGCCGAGGTTCCACGACGCGTCCTCGAACTCCGGCGAGACGAGCCCCGACAACGTCACCCCGAACAGCTTGAACTCGAGGTAGACGACGGTCAGCGCGATCAGGAACCCCGGTACGGCGAGCCCGAGAAACGTCAGCGCGGTGATGACGTAGTCGAGCTTGGAGTACCGGCGCGCCGCCGAGTAGATGCCCGCGATCAGCGCGACCGTCCACCCGATCAGCCAGGTCGCCAGACCGAGCCCCAGCGTCAGCGGCAGCCGCTCACCGAGCAGCGTCGAAACAGGTTTGTTGTACTGGAACGACTGCCCGAAATCGCCGTGCAGCACGATGTTCGTCATCCACCGGAAGTACTGCTCGAGTGGTGACTTGTCCAGCGCGTACTGTGCCCGCAGTGCCGCCAGCTGGTCGGAGCCGACCGTCTGACCCTGCTGCTGCAGCTTGGCGACGACCGTGGTGAGGAAGTCGCCAGGCGGCAGCTGGATGATCAGGAACGACACCAGCGAGATCAGCAGGACGGTGGGCAGCATCGCCAGCAGGCGGCGGACCAAATAGCCGGCCAAGAGGATCCCTTCCGGTCAGGAGTGCTTCTCCGGGGAGTCGAAGTACATCTGCTCCGGCGACGAGGCGTTCTCATAGTGGGTACGGAAGCTGGCGATCGCGTCCGGGCGTACGTTCCGCAGGTCGCCGGCCGCGATCAGTGGCTGGAACGGCGTACCGACGGTGCCGATGATCCAGACGTTCTGATCGTGCAGTTTGAGGATCTGGCGCCCGAGGTCGAGCCGCTTGTCCTTGTCGGCGGTGGTCACCAGCTGGTCGTACAGCGTCTGCAGCTTGCGGATGTCACCGGTCGGTTCGAGCCCGAACTTGTCCTTCGGGTTGCCGTACCAGTTGCCGTACTTCGGCGCCCAGTACGTCAGCCCGTTGGTCGGGATGTACCAGAGCGAGTCGATGTCCCACAGGATCGTGGCGGGCGGGTACGCGACCAGGTCGTAATCGCCGTGCGGGATCTCCTCGTACCAGAGCTCCGGTGTCATCGGCTTGGCGACCAGGTCGATGCCGACCGCCTTCCAGTACCGCTGGGCGTACTCCAGCACGCTGATCGCATCGATGCCGACACCGACCTCGAAGCACCGGCCGACGAGCTGCATCTTCTTGCCGTCCGGCCGCAACCGCATACCGTCCGGTCCACGCTGGGTCAGCCCGGCGGCATCGAGCCGCTTGTTCGCCTCGTTGACGTCGTACTCGATGAACCGCTGGCCCATGCCCTTCTCGAAGTACTCGTCCTCGGGCTGAGCGCAAGGATGCCGGATGAAACCCTGCCCGGCGAACAGTGCGTCGTTCATCTCCTTGCGGTTGATCGCATGCGAGAGACCCGCACGGAAGTCGACCTTCTGGAACAGCGCGCGCAGCACGGGGTCGGGGTGGCTCTGGTTCAGGTTGATCGAGGTGTTCGGCTCGGCCACCCAGCGGTTGACCTTGTAGCCCTTGGACTCCTGGTTCTTGATCAGCAGCGGCAGCTGTTCGGCCTGGATGTCCGTGACCTGCAGGTCGAGCTGCCCGTTCGCGGCGCGCAGCCCGAGCGTCTCGGCCGGCATCACGGTGTACTGCTGGCTGTCGATGTACGGGAGCTGACGCCCTTGCTCGTCGACCTTCCAGTAGTACGGATTGCGCTCCAGCCGGGCCGTCACGCCGGAGCCCTGCAGCGGCGCGACCAGCTTCCACGGGCCGAGGATCGGTGCGTCGGCGTTCTTCCAGATGTCGCGGCGGCCCTTGAAGAAGTCGGACCAGGTCGGCGCCGGGTACTTCTTCATCAGCGTCTTGAGCTGGGCCGGTGAGATGAAGTCCTTGTGGAACTGCTTCAGGTAGTGCGCCGGCAGCAGCACCGTCGACGACGAACCGAAACCGGTCAGGCCGATGAAGCACAGGTACTTCAGCAGCAGACCGTGCGGTACCTCGAACTCCATCCGCAGCGTGTGGTCGTCGACCTTGACGAACTTGCCGGGCTTCCCGCCCGGCGCCAGCCAGCCGGGGAAGACCGGGTTGAGCTCCTTGTTCAGGAACTCCTTCTCGTACGCGAACATCAGGTCGTCGGCGGTGAACGGCTGCCCGTCGGACCACTTGACGCCTTCGCGGAGGTGGAAGACGTAGACCTTACCGTCCTCCAGCACCTCCCACTTCTCGGCCAGGCCGGGGCCGGGCTCGGCGGGCGTCGTCGGGGTCCACTCGAGCAGACCGGCGAATTCGACGTACTGGTTCTGCGTGGCGCCCCGGTCGATCTGACCGCGCTGCAGCACCCCGCCGTACTTGCCGGGGCTCTGGATCGGCTTGATCACCATCGGGTTCTTCGGCAGCCGCTGTTCCAGCGGCGGAAGCTTGCCGTTCTTGACCATCGCGGACAGGACCGGTGACTCCTTCGCGCCGGCGTCGGCGGCGGCGCCGGACCCCGAGGCCTTCTTGGCATCGGTGGAGAAGAAGGAGCAGCCCGCGACGGCGGACGCGGACAAGGTGAGGCCGGAGACCCGGAGGAACGTCCGGCGGCTCAGGGGATCGGACATAGCGGCTACCTCCACGCGGACCAGGTCCGCCGATCAGCACTCTTTCCGGGACAGTCCCATGAATCGGCTCATACTTCAAGATGTGAGGTGCATTTTCATCATCCTGTATATACGCCGACTCGAAGACAGCTTCCGGCCCGGGCGCTACACTCCGAGCATGGTGACTGAGACAGCGGGGGACAGATCGCCGTCGCCGGCGGTCGCCCGGGCGCTGACCGTGCTGGAGACGCTGGTCGAATCCGACGAAGAACTTACGCTGACCGCGCTGGCCAAGAAGGCGAACATCCCGCTGGCCACCTGCGCGTCGATTGTCTACACCCTCGAGCAGCGGGACTACGCCAGCCGCCGGGTGGTCGGCCGGAGCCACTTCTGGCGGCCGACCCTGCGCCTGTACGGGCTGGCGACGCAACTGATCCGCAAGGTCGACCTGTCCTCGGTCGCCTCCCGGGAGATGCGCGACCTGGCCGACCGGCTCGGCATGCCGGTGCACATCGGCGTCCTCACCGGCTCCTCGGTCGTGTACGTGGCGAAGGCGGCGATGCCCGGCTTCATCCAGTTCGACACGTACCCGGGCAAGGTCTCGCACTTCAACCTGACCGCGCTCGGCCGGGCGATCGCCGCGTACCTGCCGGAGGACGAGCTGAAGCCGCTGCTGACCCGGCTGGAGCGTGGCTACGGCCCGAAGGGCAAGCCGGTCGACGAAGAGAGCTTCCGGGCCGAGCTGGCCAAAGTGGCGAAGCAGGGTTTCGCGGTCGAGGACCAGGAGGAGCAGGCTGACATCGCCTGCGTCGCCGCGCCGTTCTTCGCCGCCGGTGGGCATGTCACCGGCGCGGTCGGCGTCACCTCGTTCGCCCGCGACCTGACCCGGGACCTGCGCAAACAGGCGCAGTCCGGCCTGGTCGAGCTGGCCGGCGTGATCTCGGCCCGGCTCGGCGCCACCGAGCTCTGACCCCCGCGCCGCACCCCTCGCTGCACCCTTCGACGCAGACCGGAGCCGGCTGAGGCTTGCCGCAGCCCGGCGCCGGACTTAGGCTTTTCTGAGATAGCAGAATTGTTTTCGATATCTCGAAAATACCCTGAGGAGTGGTTCGGATGACCACGCACGGCCCGTATCCCCAGCCCACCGGCGGTATCAAGGCGACGCTCACCGGTGGCAACACGGTCGGCGCGTCGATCCGCGAGCGCGAGCCGCGCGCGGACGGCTACCGGCACCTGGACACGCCGGCGTTGATCCGCCGGCTGCTCGACCTGAACGCGAACACCTACCTGTACTGCATCTGGGACTCCGCGACCGACTACGACGACCTGGTGGACGAGTTCATGCCGGCCGCCGAGGCCGCCGGCATCGACGTGATCCCGTACATCGTGCCGCCGACCGAGACCTGCGACTACGGCCGCTCGTCCCGGCCGTACAAGCTGGACTACATCGCCTGGGCCAAGGCGTTCGCCGAGCTCTCGCTGAAGTACCCGAACTTCAAGGCCTGGGCGATCGACGACTTCGAGGTCGGCAACAACGCGACCCTGTTCACGCCCGAGTACATGCGCGACTTCCTGGCCGCGGCCGCGGCGATCAGCCCGGAGCTGCGGTTCTACACCTGCGCGTACTTCGGGATGGCGACCAACGCCGACTTCCTGGACAAGTACGGCGAGTTCGTGGACGGGATCATCTACCCGTTCCTGGACGGCCCGTACGAGAACACCAGCATCGCCGATTCGCTGGCCCGGTCGATGGACGAGATCCTGGCGCTGACCGATCCGCGTGGGCTGGAACTGATCCCGCTGATCTACACCGGCCGGTTCCTGGACGCACCGCTGCACGCGACCCCGGAGTACTGCACCGAGACGCTGACGACCGCCGCCGAGTACGTTGCCGCCGGCAAGATCCCCGGCGTCGTCTCGTACGGGACGCAGCTCGACGACGGCCCGGCGCCGACGGTCGAGAACAAGGCGATGTACGGAAACGGCCGGCTGGCGCTGGTCAACTCGCGCGCCCGGGCCGCGGCCGGTTCGACCGCGTCGGCCGGCCAGCGGGTACGCGTCGATCCGCGGATGTCGCGGTACGAGGTGTCGTTCTGGTACCACCGCTGGTTCGTCGCGACCGGCATCGAGCCCGGCCGGTACCAGCTGGAGATGCTCATCGACGACACCGTCGTCTGGAAAATGGACATGTTCGAGCAGCGCTGGCCGGTGTGGACCAACGGTGACGGCATGGAGGGTCCGGTCGACGTCACTAAGTACGTGGCCGGCCGCGACGAAGTCGAGCTGACCTTCCGGCTGCATGTGCTGCAGGAGACCGCGGGACAGATGATCGACGTCGGGGTGGACCACGTCGAGTCGATCGGGCTGGCCGTCCGCAACGGCGGCTTCGAGGAGAACAGCGACTGGACGCTGCGCAGCAGTGGGCCGGCGTTCGCGATCTACGACCACTACCTGCGGGATCGTTCGGCGCGGATCTTCGCGGCCATCTCGCGGGTCTACGGAAGGTGAACGGTGATGGCTGAACAGCTCAAGACCGGCTGGCCGCAACGGGTCGAGCGGCAGCAGGACGTGATCGACACCGTCAGCCGGATTCTGTCCGAGGTCGAGCACGAGGGCGGTGCGGCGATCCGCCGCTGGTCCGCGCAACTGGACCACTGGGAACCGGAGTCGTTCGTCGTTTCCGCCGACCGGATCAAGGCCGCCGCCGAGACGGTCGACGAGGAGCTGGCCGGGCACCTGGAGTTCGCCCGCGCGCAGGTCGAATCGTTCGCCCAGGCGCAGCGTGCGACCTTGACCGATCTGGAAGTCGAAACGATGCCGGGCGTGGTCCTCGGCCACCGGCACCTGCCGGTGTCGAAGGTCGGTTCGTACTCACCGGGCGGGCGCTATCCGCTGATCGCGTCGTCGATCATGACCGTGACGGTGCCGAAGGTCGCGGGCGTGGACACGGTGGTCGCGGTCGCCCCGCCGCGGGACGCGAACGGCATCTACGGCCCGCAGCTGTACACGATGAACCTGGCCGGCGCGGACGTGATCCTCTGCCTCGGCGGCGTCCAGGCGTTCGCGGCGCTTGCCTTCGGCATCGAAGACGTACCGCCGGTCGACCTGGTCGTCGGCGCCGGCAACGCGTACGTGGCGGAGGCGAAGCGGCAGCTGTTCGGGACGGTCGGGATCGACCTGCTCGCGGGGCCGACCGAGGTCGCGGTGATCGCGGACGAGACGGCCGACGCGCGGCTGGTCGCGGCGGATCTGCTCGGTCAGGCCGAGCACGGCCCGAACAGTCCGGCGCTGCTCGTCACGACCTCCCGCGACTTCGGTACGGCCGTGATCGCGGAGGTCGATCGCTGGCTGGAAGGGGATTGGCCAACGAAGGAGGTCGCCGGCGCCGCTTGGCGGGAGCACGGGACCGTCGTGGTGTGCGAGTCGCGTGAAGAGGTCGTACAGGTCTCGGATGCTTATGCGGCCGAGCACCTCGAAGTGCAGACCGCGGAGGACGACTGGTACGCGGCGAATCTGCGGAACTACGGTTCGCTGTTCATCGGGCCGGAGGCAACCGTCGCGTTCTCCGACAAGTCGATCGGTACGAACCACGTACTGCCGACTGCCCGCGCCGCTCGGTACACGGGCGGTCTGTGGGTCGGGAAGTTCCTCAAGACGGTCACGTACCAGCGGCTGACCGCTGACGGCGCACGGACGATCGCGCCGTCGACCGCCGCCATCGCCGACGCCGAGCTGATGCACGGCCACGCCCTGACGGCCCGCCTCCGCAACTCCTGACCGCCCTTCGCCCTTTGAGTGGTTAACCCCGCAAGTTGCCCGTTCACACCCCGCATGCGGGAGGTGAACGGGCAACCGCCGGGGTTAACCACTCAACTGCGTTCAGCCCAGGTGGGGGAGGAGGTCGGCGAACTCGGCCAGGAGGCGGTCGACCATGCGGACCTCTTCCGCGTCCAGACGGTGCGCGGGCTCCCGGCAGTACGCGCTGGCGAACAGGCCGCGCCGGACCGAGATCAGCTTCTCGGCGGCGATGATCCGCTCGGTGTCGAGCATCCAGTACGAGATGTACGGCAGCAGGCGCCGGTGCAGGTCGACGCCCGCCTCGCCGTCGCCGGTGGTGAGGCGGCGCCAGATCTCGACGTACACCTCGGTCAGCGAACACCCCGGCTGCGTACCGACCGCGCCCCGGCGGACCGCATCGGGAAGCTGCACCCCGGCGTACCCCTCGACTGCCGCGAGCGCCGGCGTACCTTGAGCGAGCTCGGCGATCAACGGGCCGGGCGGGCTCGACTCGACCTTGACCAGGCGCAGGTTCGGGTGGTCGGTGGCGATCACCCGGAGCAGGTCGGCGTCCAGGCTGGTGCCGGTCTCGGTCGGCGCGTACTGCAGCACCATCGGGACCGGGTCGATCGCGGTCAGTACGGCGCGTACGTGCTGCTCCAGCGAGCCGCGGGACGGCGACAGGAAATGCGGCGGCAGCAGGTTGATCAGGTCGGCTCCCGCCTCGACCGACTCGCGCGCCCGGCGGGCGGCCAGCTGGGTCGCGTGGTCCTGGACGGCGACCACGGCGGCGACGTCCGGGCGGTCGCGGGTGTGCGACAGCAGGATCTCGGTCAGCCGGCGGCGTTCGTCCTCGGACAGCTTGTGGAACTCGGACGCGAAGCCGGGGAACATCACACTCGTCACCCCCGTGCCCAGCACGTACCGGACGACCCGGTCGAAGCCGTGGTAGTCGACGTCGCCGTCGGCGGTGAACGGAACCTCAAGGACCGGGGACACGCCGCGAACCAGCAGCGACGCGTCCGTGGGCCGTTCGGCCCCGAGCTCGGTGGTGACCATTTCTGCCTCCCGTTGTGTAGTCACGGTCGCCCCAGTAGCCGGGCTACGTTGCCGCCGAACACCGCGGACTTCTGGTCCGGATCGACCGGCCAGTCCCGGATCCGGTCCACCTCGGCGAGTGGCACGGTGTACGGCGAGTCGGTCGAGAAGACCAGCCGATCGGCCCCGATCCCGGGCTCGGCGAGAAAGCCGCTGAGCACGGTGTCCCAGGGTGCGTACGACGTGTCGCCGTACAGGTTGGGCGCGTGCAGCAGGGCCGGTACCGCGTCGATCCAGAAGTCGGTGGCGCCGCTCTTGCCCATCAGCACCGGCAGCTCGGGCCGGCGGCGGGCCAGGCTGGCGAGCGGCAGCGGTACGGCGTTGGCGGGCGTCCCGGTGCGGACGTAGACGAACCAGCCGGCGGACGCGGCGAAGTCGAGCAGCGGGTCCAGCAGGCCGTCGAGCAGGTCGAAGCCCTGCAGCACCGAGTCGACCGCGAGCGCGACGGCGCCGGCGTCGCGGGCCCGGTCGAGCTCGTCCAGGGCGGCCCGGCCGCGCCACGGGTTCGCGACCGCGTACGCGAGCAGGCGGCCGCCGGAACCCGCGGCGGCGTTGGCGGTTTCCTCGTTGCCCTCGCGGTTGTCGTAGGCGATGCAGCGTTCGGACGGCGAGATCAGCGCCTGATCGATGCCGAGGGCATCCATCGTGGCGAGCAGCTCGGCCGGTTTCAGGCTGACCTCGCGGCCGTCGCCGATCCGGACATGGGCGTCGATGATCATGCGGGCACCTCCAGCCCGAGCGCGCCCAGAGCGTCCGCGTGCACGATGCCGTCGATGACCTCGTCCGGTACGCGCGGGAACTTGGTGCCCTCGAGCATGTCGTTGACGGTGTACAAACCGGCGATCGCCTCGCCGGTGGTGGCGATCGGGAAGTCCGACCCGAGCAGCAGTTTGCCGGTCGCGCCCCACTCGACCGCGTTGATCAGGGACTGGTACAGCACCCAGGGCCGCAGGTAGATCGACGACACGTCCGCGTACACGTGGGGGTGCTTGCGGATCGTCACCACGGTTTCGCGGCTCCACGGGTGGCCCATGTGCGCCATCACGATCCGGAGCTCCGGGTACCGCAGGGCGATCTCGTCGGTGACCAGGGGATAGGTGTACCGAAGGGGCGCGTGCCGCATCGGGGAGGCGCCGGAGTGGAACAGGATCGGCAGACCGTGCCGCTGGCAGTAGTCGTAGAAGGCGAACGCCGGCTCGCTGAGCGGGTCGAAGTTCTGGTAGTTCGGGCCGAGCTTCACCCCGACCAGGCCGAGCTCGCGGCAGCGGTCCGCTTCCTCCAGTAAGTCGGAGGCCAAGCGGTCTTAGGAAGACAACTCACAAGACCAACTCCTTGGC
>NZ_BAAAPH010000013.1:0-79295 GCF_039531045.1 Kribbella hippodromi
TACTGTCCAACCAAGCAAATCCACCCGGTGTTGCAACCACCGCGTGAATCCGCCCCCCATTCCGGGAGCACAACCCGCCCCACTCCACGCACCCACCGTCCCCAAACCGGTTTGGGGCGCCCAACACCCCGTCCAGCGGCCGCAGGGCGCAACCTATGGGGACACCCCGCTGGCCCGGGCGCCGTTCCCGCTGACCCCGGCGCCGTCTCCGCTGGCCTGGCGCCGTCTCCGCTGGCCTGGCGCCGTCTCCGCTGGTCTGGCGCCGTTTCCGCTGGCCCTGGGGCCTTTTCCGCCGGCTGCGGCGGCGCTGGCCCCGTTGCGACCCGGAAGCTGAGTCGGCAACCGATTGCCCGGGCTCCGGTGGGACCGGTCGGTTTACGCTGTCAGCAAGCGTTTTCCAAGCGTTTGTGACGGCTCAGAGCCCCTGCGTGATCCACGGTCTCTTGCTACGCTCGATGGAATGGTCGCCGTCGACGACGGCGGCCAGCAGTATTTCCTGCCCATCCCAACACAAGGAGCAGCCCGTGACGCAGAAGATCGATGAGGACAGCGTTGTCTGGCTGACGCAGGACGGTTACGACCAGCTGAAGTCCGAGCTCGAGCACCTGAAGGGCCCTGCCCGTGCCGAGATCACCCAGCGGATCAGCGACGCCAGGGACGAGGGCGACCTCAAGGAGAACGGCGGCTACCACGCCGCGAAGGACGAGCAGGGCAAGATCGAGGCCCGGATCCGGCAGCTGGAGGACATGCTCCGCCGCGCCCGGGTCGGCGAGACCCCGAAGGCCGGCGGCAAGATCGAGCCGGGGATGAAGGTGTCGATCACGTTCGCCGGTGACGACGACGTCGAGACGTTCCTGCTCGGCTCCCGCGAACTGCTCGCCCTGGACGCGTCGGTGGACATCGACGTGTACTCCCCGCAGTCGCCCCTCGGCGCCGCGATCCTGGGCAAGAAGAAGGGCGACAAGGCGACGTACGAGGCGCCGAACGGCAAGCCCGTCACCGTCGAGATCGTCGCCGCGGAACCGTTCACCGGCTGACCACCAAAGCTTCCGAGCGCCCCGGTCGTCACCCCACCGGGGCGCTTGCTTTTGGTACGCCGGACACGTCACGGGGACCGTGGACAGCCGAGCAACTGTCCACGGTCCCCAGCGGCGCCTTTACCTGTCCACGGTCCCCAGCGCCTGCACGGTCCCTTTACCTGACCACGGTCCCCGGCGGCGGTGCGTACGCCGTCAGTGCCCAGTCGCGCTGCGGTACTTGCGGACGGCCAGCGGTGCGAACACGGCGATGATCGCTACGCACCAGATCAGCGACAACCAGACCGGATGCTGCGCCGGGAATCCGTCCGGGCTGGCGAACGGCGACGGATTGCCGAACAGATGCCGGCAGGCCGCGACGATCGACGAGATCGGGTTCCATTCGGCCACCGGCTGCAGGGCCTTCGGCAGCTGCGGCGTCGGGACGAACGCGTTCGACAGGAAGGTCAGCGGGAACAGCCAGATCAGCCCGGCCGACGACGCCACCTCCGGCCCACCGACGGACAGCCCGATCAGCGCGCCGACCCAGAGCATCGCGAACGCGAACAGCAGCAGGATCGCGAACGCGGCCAGCGCCTGCCCGATCCCGTTGTGCCAGCGCCAGCCGACGATGAACCCGCAGATCACCATGATCAGCATCACGAACGCGTTGAACACCAGGTCGCCGATCACCCGCCCGGCGATCACCCCGGACCTTGCCATCGGCAACGACCGGAACCGGTCGATCAGGCCCTTCGACATGTCGTCGGCCAGCCCGACACTCGCGGACGCGACCGCGAAGGCCATCGTCTGCGCGAAGATCCCGGACATCAGGAACTCCCGGTACGCCCGCGGGCCGGGGAAGCCCGGAATCGGGATCGCGTTGCCGAACACGTACGCGAACAGCAGCACGAACATGATCGGCTGGATGGTCGCGTAGATCAGCATGTCCGGCGTCCGCGGTATCCGCTTCAGGCTCCGCCAGGCAAGGATTCCGGCATCCGACAACGCCCGGCTCAGCGGGTTCACCCTGGCCGGCAGCTCCACACTCACAGCGACTCCTTCTGCTCGGCCTCGTGCCCGGTCAGGGTGAGGAACACGTCGTCCAAGGTCGGCCGCCGCAACCCGATGTCGGCGATCCGGATCTGCGCGGCGTCCAGGGTCCGGATCACCTCTACGAGGGTGCTCGAGCCGCCCGGCGCCGGTACGGTCAGTCGCCGGGTGTGCTCCTCGAGCGTGGTCGCCTCCGGATCGGCGACGCCGAGCGCGGTGGTCAGCAACTCCAGCGCCCGGGCGGTGTCGGCCGGATCGTGAACGACCACCTCGATCCGTTCACCACCGACCTTCGCCTTCAGCTCGTCGGCCGTACCGCGGGCGATCACCGAGCCGTGATCGACGACCGCGATGCTGTCGGCAAGCTCGTCGGCCTCCTCCAGGTACTGCGTGGTGAGCAGGATCGTCACCCCCTCACTGACCCGGTCGCGGATGATCTTCCACAGGTCGATCCGGGATCTTGGGTCGAGGCCGGTCGTCGGTTCGTCCAGGAACAGCACCTTCGGGTGCGCGATCAGCGAGCCGGCCAGGTCGAGCCGGCGGCGCATTCCACCCGAGTACGTCTTCAGGGTCCGGTCCGCCGCATCGGTCAGATCGAACGTCGCGAGCAGCTCCTCCGCCCGTTCCTTCGCCTGCTGACTGCCCAGCCGGTACAGCCGGCCGAACATCCACAGGTTCTCCCGGCCGGTGAGCAGTTCGTCGACTGCCGCGTACTGACCCGAGAGCCCGACCAGTGAACGGACCGTGTCCGCGTCCTTCACCACGTCGTGGCCGAGCACCCGCGCCGTCCCCGCGTCGGGCTTCATCAGCGTCGTCAGCACCCGGACCGTTGTCGTCTTGCCCGCCCCGTTCGGCCCGAGCAGGCCGAGGACACTGCCTTCGGGCACGTCGAGATCGATCCCGTCGAGTGCCTTGACCGTGTTCTTCCGGCCTTTGAACGTCTTCACGAGGCCTCTTGCCTCGATTGCGGCCATTCGCCCATCCCCTCCGCGTCGACTGTGATGCAGGCCACCCATCCTGCCGGAGATCGCCGACAATTTCACTTCCGAATTATATTGAGTCCACTCGACTCAACTTTGTTGATAGTTGAGTCGACAAGGCTCAACTCAGGCTCTACGGTCGCGAAATGAGCATCCTGCGACACCCCGATTTCCGCCGCCTCTGGGCCGCCGACCTGCTCAGTCAGCTGGGCACCCGCCTGACCATGGGCGCGATTCCGCTGCTCGCGGTCCTCAACCTGAACGCGTCCACCCTGCAGGTCGCGCTGCTCCGGACCTGCGAAACCGCCGCCTGGCTCGGCCTCGGCCTGTTCGCCGGCGCCTGGGCCGACCGCATCCGCTGCCGGCCGGTCCTCGTGTACGCCGACCTGCTCCGCGCGCTGCTCTTCGCGTCGATCCCGATCGCCTGGTTGTTCGGCGTACTCACGCTGACCCAGCTGTACCTCGTACTGATCCCGGCCGGCGTACTCACCGTGCTCTTCGACGTGGCGCACAACTCGTACCTGCCGCGCCTGCTCGATCGCGACCGGCTGCTGCCCGGCAACACCAAACTGGCCGCGAACCACTCGATCGGGGCAGTGGTCGGCGCCGGCGCGAGCGGTCTGCTCGTGCAGTGGCTCGGTGCCGCGCTGACGATCGGCCTGGACGCGCTGAGTTTCCTGTGGTCAGCGCTCTGGCTGCGCTCGATCCGCGCACCGGAAGCACAGCCGGTACGCCCCGAGCGCCCCGACCTGCGCCGCGAGATCGGCGACGGACTGCGCTACGTCTTCCACCATCCACTGCTCCGGCCGCTGGCCCTGAACACGATGGTGACGATGCTCTTCCAGTCCGCGGCCGGCGCGATCATGGTCGTCTATCTGGTCCGCGAAGTTCACCTGCAGCCCGCGACCATCGGCGTCCTCAGCATGATCGGTCTGCTCGGCGCGATCGTCGCGTCAACCGTCACCGAGAAGCTCAGCAGCCGGTACGGGGACGCCCGTACGCTGCTGCTCTCCTCGACCGGGATCGGCGTCGCGTTCACCGTCCAGGCCCTGACCGCCCGCGGCTGGCAGGTGACGTGGTTCGTCGCCGGCACCCTGCTGGCCGGCTTCTGCATCATCGTCGCGTACATCCTGCAGGTCAGCACCCAGCAGCGCCTCTGCCCGCCCGACCTCCAAGGCCGAGTCAGCGCCACCATGAGCTTCGTCTCCTGGAGCGCCACCCCACTGGGCAGCCTCCTCGGCGGCACCCTCGGCACCGCCTTCGGCCTGCACCCAACCCTCTGGATCTGCGGCCTGGGCGCGCTCGCGGGGACCGCGTTCCTGTACTGCTCTCCCCTCCGCCGCCTTCGCGTGATTGCCGCCGAGAGTGGGGTTAGCCCCTGAGATGGTGGGTTGCCCCCTCGAATTCTCAGGGGGCAACCCACCAACTGAGGGGGCAAGCACCGTCGGACGCAGACGTGAGTTGGGCGTCAGTCGGAGGTTAGTTGGGCGGTGCCGACGAGGACCTCTACGTCGAGGGCGGCTCGGCCGCGGCCGATTTCCACGTCTTTGGATTGGCCGGAGACGGCGCCGGTCCAGGTGACTCGGCCCAGTTGGGCCTCGGTGTGGACGCGGACGTCGGAGCCGCGGCGGAGTGCGACCGTTGCGGTGCCGGACTCGACGCGGACCCGGGAGCGGCCCTTGGTGATCTGGCCGTCGACCGAGGCGGTGCCGGCCTGGACCAGGACGTCGATCGGGCCGTCCACGTCGGCGACCTTCGCGGTGCCGGCGGTGACGCGGACGCGGGACAGGCCGGGGACGCGTTCGGCGTTGACGCTGCCGCCGGTGACCTCGACCTCGACCTGGAGGTTCGGGTTGACGCGGATCGAGAGTTCCTTGGCGAGGCCGTTCACGTGGGCCTTCAGGTCGGTCGGGTTCCGCAGCATGCTGAAACCGTCGATCGAGACGCCCATGTCGCCTTCGCTGCTGATCGCGAGCGTGTCGCCGTCGCGCTTGATCACGTGCGGCCCGTCGACGGCTACTCCGTTCACGGCCGGTTCGCCGATCAGGCGTACGCGCCGGCCGATCGCCCGGATCGTCACCCGCTGCACTCCGGACGGAATCGGCACATTGCTGTGCTGCTCCTCAACCAGCTCCTCTTCAGCATCCGGCTGCGCAGCCGGCCCGGTCGCCCCGCCCGGCACGCTGTCCTGCACACCCGACCGCTCCGCCGCATGCCGAGCCCCGGTCGGCTCGCCGGCCGCCCCAGCCGGCTGACTGCTCCCAGCCGCTCCAGCGGTTCCCGGGGCGCCGGTGGCTCCAGGGGTCCCCGGGGTGCCAGCTGCTCCGGCGGGGCCGGCGGGGTTGGCGGGGTTGGCGGTTGGGGAGTCGACGGCTTCGGCCCAGGCGGTGGGGGACGGGGTGTCGCCGGTGGAGGGGCGGGGCCAGGCGGTGGGGTCTCCGTTGTCGGCAACCGGAGCGTTGGACGCCGGGTCCGGGGTTCCGGCCGAGCCGGGGGCACCGGCCGAGCTGACCGAGCCGGGGGTACCGGACGGGCCGGCAGAGCCGGGGGCACCGGCCGAGCCGGACGCACCGGACGGGCCGGATGTGTCGGACTGGGCCGGCTTGAGGGCGGCGATCAGCGTGGTGGCCTCCTCGGGTGACAGGTGGCCGTTGGCGACCCGGTCCAGGATGTCCTTGACCTTCTGGTCGTAGCTCTGGTTGCTCATGAGCCAAGTCCAGCACTCCAAGAGGCCGAAACCAATCGGGGTATCCCCCGAAATGCAGTGGTGCGGACCCCCGAAGGAGTCCGCACCACGTGCTGTCATATCACCGCACAGCCCCGAGTGGAGCTGGTTGTTGTCACGCCGCCGGCGTCATCTCCTCCGCCGCCAGCTCCTTCTGTACTGCTGCCAGCTCGGCCGCCTCGGCTTCCTCGGCCGCCCGCCGCGCCTTCAGGCCGCGGAGTCCGGTCAGGGCGATCACCAGTCCGAGCGCCGCGATCCCGGTCACTACCCCGAGCCCGGACTTGTACGCCGACAGCACCCCGGTGGGCGCCGTCACACCGACGGTCTGGCTGCTGATCACCGCGGTCACGATCGCCAGGACGACCGCGCCACCCACCTGGTTGGAGGTGTTGAACAGCCCGGACGCCAGCCCCTGCTCGTGGTCCGGTACGCCCGACACCGCCTGGATGTTCAGCGACGGGAACCCGATCGCGAACCCGAGACCGAGCAGCATGATGGTCGGGAACACGGTCGAGAAGTACTCCGATTCCGGGCCGATCCGCTGCGACAGGGCGTACCCGGCGACGAACAGCGCCATCGAGACGATGATCATCTTCTCGGTACCGACCCGGTCGACGATCTTGCCGACGTTCGGCGACAGCGTGACGACCAGGATGCCGGCCGGCAGGAAGCCCAGCGCGGTCTGGAAGGACGACCAGCCGAGCAGGTTCTGCAGGTACATGGTGCCGATCAGCTGGAACGCGACGTACGAGCCGAACACGGTCAGGATGGCGAGGTTCGCGCGCCGCAGCGACGGGTTGCGCAGGATGCCCAGCCGGACCAGCGGGTTCTTCGTCCGCAACTCGATGGCGACGAATCCGGCCAGCAGCACCGCGGCGAGGACGAACAGCCCGATGGTCTGTACGGACACCCAGCCGGCGTGCTCGGCACCGACCACCGCGTACACGAGGGCCAGCATGCCGCCGGTGACGGTGATCGCGCCTGGTACGTCGTACCCGCCCGAGGCGTCGTCGCGCGGGCTGTTCGGGATCAGCTTGATGCCGAACAGCAGCACGATCAGGGCGACCGGGCCGGGCATCAGGAAGGTCCAGCGCCAGCCGACCTCGGTCAGCGCGCCGCCGAGGATCAGGCCCATCGAGAAGCCGCTGGCGGCGCAGGTGGTGAAGATGGAGAGAGCGCGGTTGCGATCCGGGCCCTCGTGGAACGTGGTGGTGATGATCGAGAGCGCGGCCGGCGCGGTGAACGCCGCCGCGATGCCCTTCACGAACCGCGCCGCGATGAGCAGTTCGGGGTTGGTCGCCAGTGAGCTCAGCATCGAGACCACGGCGAAGACGCCGAGGGCGATCAGGAAGACCCGGCGCCGGCCGAGCAGGTCGGCGGTCCGGCCGCCGAGCAGCAGCAGACCGCCGTACCCGAGGACGTAACCGGTCACTACCCACTGCAGCGAAGAAAGGGAGACGCCGAGGTCGGCGCCGATGGACGGCAGGGACATGCCGACCATGGACACGTCCAGGCCGTCGAGGAAGATCACGCCGCAGACCACAAGGAGTGCGCCCCAGAGGCGTGCGTCCCAGGTCATGCGGGCCGAAACTGTGCCGCTTGGTGTTGGGGTTTGCGTAGTCACGAGGAGAGACTATTGCATGCGCATGCATCTAATGTCTAGGCATTAAATGCGTTTGCATTGATTGCGTATGCATGCTATGGTCCACGACATGACCGCTACGAAGGTCAGCGGCGGGACTGGTGAGACCACCGCCGACGTCCGCGAATGGCGCGAGCTGCTGGCTCGGCACGCCGACCTCACCTGCGCCCTCGACCGCGCGCTGCAGGCCGGGCACTCGCTCGGCATGAGTGAGTACGAGGTGCTGGAGCGGCTGGCCGAGCTACCGGAGCATTCCGCCAAGGTCGCGACGATCGCCAAGTCCGTACACCTGAGTCAGAGCGCGCTGTCCCGCGTGATCGGCCGGCTGGAGACTGCCGGGCTGGTCGAGCGGCACATGTGCCCCGAGGACCGGCGCGCGGTCAACGTACGGCTGACCGATGAGGGACTGCACCGCCAGCAGGAAGCCCAGCCGACGCAGCGCGACGTGCTCGCGCAACGCCTGCACGCACCACTGGTGAAGAGCTGCGACCCACTCGCCTGACCTGAATCGGTGAAACCACCGGCGACTGAGGCCCGCGGGGGGCTGCGTCAGTTGAGGGTGTAGCTGTAGCCGTTTGTGGTGAGGTCGGTGAGGATGCGTTGCCGGTGTTCCTCGCCGCGCAGCTCCAGCTGCAGCGCGACCTCGACCTCCTCCAGGCTGAGCGTCTCCGAGATCCGCTCGTGCACAACCTCGATCAGGTTGGCGTCCAGCGCCGCCAACTCGGTCAGTAACGTGGCCAGCCCGCCCGGCGTGTCCGGGATCCGCACCCGCAACGACAGGTACCGGCCGGCCGCGGCCATGCCGTGCCGGATCACCCGCATCAACAACAACGGGTCGATGTTCCCGCCGGACAGCACCACAACCACCGGCGGCTTGAAACGCTTCGGCTCGTCCAGTACGGCAGCAACCGCGGCTGCACCAGCAGGTTCAACGACCAACTTGGCGCGTTCGAGCACCAGCAGGACCGCTTTCGACAACGAGTCCTCGCCGACAGTACGCACATCACCCACGTACTGCTGGATCGTCTCGAACGGAACCTTCCCCGGCAGGCCGACCGCGATCCCGTCCGCCATCGTGGTCATCCGATCGAGCTGCACCGGCTCCCCCGCCGCCAGCGACGCCGGGAACGCAGCCGCGCCGGCCGCCTGCACTCCGACGACCTCGATCGGCATCCCATCACGCTGCATCGCGGTCGCGATCCCGGCCAGCAACCCGCCACCACCGGTCGGTACGACAACCGTCCGCACTTGCGGGCACTGCTCGACGATCTCCAGCCCGGTGGTCGCCTGCCCGGCAACGATGTCCGGGTGGTCGAACGGGTGGATCAGCACCGCACCGGTTTCCTCCGCGTACGCCCGGGCCGCCTTCAGGCAGTCGTCGATCGACGTACCGACGAAGCGGATCTCGGCGCCGTACGCGCGGGTCGCCTTCTCCTTCGGGATCGGCGCGCCGTTCGGCATGAACACGGTCGACTTGATCCCGAGCAACTGCGCCGCCAGCGCGACGCCTTGCGCATGGTTGCCCGCACTCGCCGCGACGACACCACGGCTGCGCTCGGCCTTGGACAGTCGCGCCATCCGTACGTACGCCCCACGCAGTTTGAACGAACCCGTTCGCTGCAGGTTCTCGCACTTCAGGAAGACGTCGCCGCCGACCAGCTCGCTCAGCCACCGCGAGTACTCCAACGGCGTCGGCGCCACCACATCGTGCAACAGCTCAGCCGCCCGCACCACATCCCTGGCCTCGATCACAACCTCACCCTAGAGGCGAAAAACGGTTGTGCGCGGCACATACGCTGCAGGGCATGAAGGTAACGGCTGTCGTGGTGCGTCCGACCGATCGAGCGACCCTCACCCTGGAGGTCGAGGTCGAGGTGCCGTCAAGCACCTGGTTTCCGGACGTCGCGCCGGTGCTGGACGCGATGCGCGACACGTACGGCATCGAAGCGGTCGTCCTGACCTGCCTTTCGGACGACCCGCCCACGTACCTGACGTGCCCGCTCGGCGAGCCACCCGCCGACGCGACCTGGGTGTACGACCGGCCCATCGCCTCGGCGGACCTGCCCGCGTGGACGCATCCGGAGTGGTACGACGAGGCACCGCAATGGATCGCCCAGCACGTGCAAGCCACCGGCCCCTGGTCGCAGATCAAGTCCTGGGGCCTGTCGAACGTGCTGCGCATCCCGACCGCCGACGGCGACGTGTACTTCAAGGCGCTCGCGCACTCGACCACGATCAAGCCGGTACGGCCGGACGCACTGCCGTTCCTCTTCGCCCACGAACCGCTCTTCCTGCACCGCGCGTCCGCCGATCGCCCGGGTGAGGTCCCGGCACCGATCGCGATCGACGAGCGCCGCGCGTGGATGTTGCTCCGCGATCTCGGGACGCCGTTGTCCGACGAGACCGACCTCGCCGTCTGGATCGATGCGGTACGACGCCATGCGCGGTTGCAGCGAAGCTACGCGGATCAGCCCGAACGCCTGCTGGAGTTCACCTGCGCCGACCGGCGGCTGGCTGTTCTCGACGCAGAGCTCGACCGGCTGCTCGGTCCCAACCCGTTCACCGACCGGCTCGGTCCGGCCGAGCGGGACCGGCTGCCGGAGCGCGCCAAACAGTTGCGCGAGGCAATCAACGAGCTGACCGCGATCGGCGTACCGGAGACGTTGCTGCACGGCGATCTGCACCCGCGCAACCTGGCCGTGAAGGACGGTCGCGTGCTCGCGTTCGACTGGACCGATGCGGCGCTGGCGCATCCGTTCCTGGATCTGGTGACCTTCGTCGAGGAACGTTCGCCGTTGTCCCGCGAACCGGAAGTGCGGGATGCGTACTTGCGCGAGTGGGAGGAGTACGCCACCCCGGCTGAGCTGCAGCGTGCGGTTGAGCTGGCCGAGGAGCTCGGTGCGCTGTACCAGGTGATGACGTACCTGCACCTGCCCGACTACCTGACCGGACCGAGCAAGGAGTCCATGTACCGCGGCGGCGTGTGGTGGCTGCGCCGGTTGCTAGCGATGTAATACGGCCAGGTGGTTGCGCATGCCGCGGCGTACGGGCGCGTCCAAGTGCCGTTCCCATTCTGGGTGGCGTTCGCCGCGGAGCATGGCGTAGTACGCGAGTGCTTCGGACAGCGCGGCTTCCCGCAGGTACCCGCGGGCGAGTGGTTGTTTGCCGCGGCCGTTCGGGCGGGGTCGGCGTTCGTACGCGGCGTTCGCGGTGAAGATGCCGAGGCCGTAGAAGACCGTGATCAGATCGGTCAGCGACTCGTGGTCCGGGCGGGTGGTCAACGTGATCCGGCCGCTGCCCAGCAACAACTCGTGGCCCACCTCGTGCGCGTAGATCGCGATCAGCGCGACTGGGTCATTGGGCAGGGTGGGCGCAAGCTGGATCAGGTTCTGTTCGGTTCCGCGCAGCCAGCGGCCGGACTGTTCTTTGACCGTCGCGCCTCGCGGCCGGCGTACGCACTCGAGCTCGAAGCTGAGTCCGCACTGGCCGGGCCGGAGGTCCATGCGCCCGTCGACCCGTCCACACAGCTCGGTCGCGGCGGCACGGCTCCCGTCGTACGCGACCGGGATCATGTCCGCGGGCAAGGCGATCGGGCGCTGCAGCACGTCCCGGCCGAACTCCGCGACCAGCCAGTCCATCGACGCGCGAATCCACCGGCGACTGCCACCGGGAAGCCGTTCGCGTGGCGCCTTCAGGGACCGAATCTGTTGACTGTTCCGCATCATCGCGATCCTCACTCGCCGGATCCTGCCAGGTCCGGCGCCGTCGGTTTCACCGCAGCGGCGCGCCCTCCTGGATGGACGAGATCTCGGCGTTCTTCACCAACGTCGCGAGCCGTGCGAAGGTACGAATCCGGACGGCCCGATCGAGCTCGGTCGGCAGCACCGGGAGCAGCGACTCCGGCCACAGTCCATGCCGGCGGAAGCAGTACGCGGCCAGGGCGTCCGACGCACCGCGCTCCCCCAGGTAACCGAGGCTCTGCAGCATCGAGCGCTTCCCCGGTACGCGCTCGACCGCCTGGTTGGCAAGGAACACACCGAAGCCGTGAAAGATCGCGACCAGGTCGGTGACCGCTTCCGCATCCGGCCGCTGCCGGTCGATCAGGTGGTATCCCCACAGCACCTCATGGCCCAGCTCGTGCGCGACCGCCGCCACCACCGCGGCCGGCTCGGCGAGAGTGGTTGCCGACAGCAGCACCGCGGTGCCCTCGCGGCCGCCGGTACGCAGGTCGATCCAGCACGCCCGCGACCCCGAGCCCGCGGGCGTGGACCAGACCGCCTCGGCGCGTGCGCACAGGTCGGCTCGCCGATTCGGATCGGTCTCCTGGTGGATCGCCGTCGTACGCCGCAGCTCCGCCTGAAGTTCGCGCTCGGCGAGGACCGCGATCTCGGCGTCGAAGCCCTCGGCCACGAGGGCCGCGACCTCGGCCGGCGTCATCGTTGCCCGCAGCCCCGATAGCGCGACCAGCTCGCGCGGCTGCTCGGCGGTGAAGCGGTGCACGGCCGCGCTGCGGGCGGCGGCGCGGACCTCCTCCATCCGGAAACTGAATCGGATCCGGTCGTCCGGCACCTCCATCCACGCACACACCCGTACGCACAACTCCCAGGCCGCGCGCTCCGAACCGTCATAGCCCTTCGGGATGAAGGCGCTCGGCAGTACCGGTGGGCGACGCAGCGGCTCGGTCCCGAACTGGCCGATCAGCCAGTCCAGCGAGTCCTCGATCCACTGCTCCGGTCCACCCGGAAGCAGGACCTTCGGACCGTACAACAGCTCGCGCTCGCGGAGCCGGCGCCGCCAAGCACCGATCAGATTCATAGGGAAGTGACGCGGCTCGGTGGTCCGCCGTTCCACTGGATTGGGTGAATCACCAGCCGAGGACGGTCGGCGGGCCACCGATCAGTTCGTCGAGGCGGGACACGAACCGGGCGCGGGGTACGGGGTCGAGGGACTGGTGCCAGTCGGGGACGAGCGGGCCGTCTTGGAGGTGGCGGTGTTGCTCGAAGCGGTACAGGGCAAGTGCCTCCGCGACCGCGTTCTCGCCGAGGTAGCCGGAGGTGTGTACCCATTCGCCGTCGAGCGTGGTCTCGTCCACAGCGGCGTTGACGAGGACGATGCCGAATCCGTGAAAGAGCGCGCAGAGATCGGTCAAAGGTTCCTCGAGTGGACCGGTGGCCCAAGGTGGTGCTGGGCGGGACAGCAGCTCGTGGCTGAGCTCGTGCGAGACGGTGGCCAGCAGTTTCAGCGGGTCGGCGAGGACGTCGGAGCGGAGCAGGACGGCGCAGTGGCCGGGGATCGGGTCGACGCCCGGGCAGTCCGCGGCCAGGTCGACCCAGCGCCCGAGTACGGGTCCTGGGCGTACGGCAGGAGGCGCGTACGTGGTGCGGCCGGCGCCCTGATCGGAGGCGGCCGCGGCCAACAGGCAATGCACAATCTCAGCACCGAACTCAGCCGCCCCCAACCGCCGCACCAGAAATGGCAACAACTGCTCGCCCTGGACGAGCTGGTCGACCTGATCGAATGAAGCAGTACCCAATCGGTTGGAATGCGTACGTACCGCCGCGCGGTCGCCGGGGGCGGCGTCCTTCGACAGCGGGTGATCGGGGTCGAGATAGTCGTCCAGCATCGCCGACCCGAGCAGTTCGGCGGCCTCGGTCACCTTCTCCAGCCGGAAGCTGAAGTGCACCTTCTCCGGTTCGACACCCATCCGCTCACAAACCCGTACACACAACTCCCGCGCGGCCGCCTCCGACCCGTCGTACCCGGCCGGCACGAACTCCTCCGGTACGACCACAGGCCGGCCCAACGCCCCGGCCCCGAAGTGCTCAACCAGCAACCGGAACGAGTCCTCGACCCATCGCCTTGGTCCACCCGGCAGTGGGACTTTCGGCCCGCGCAGGTCTGTCTCGAACGTCATGTTCCTGCAGACGCCGCCACGTCCTTCAGGGTTCCAGCGGTAAGGCATTCGGTGAGGCTCGAAACGGTTGTGACGCGTACGCGCCGTCGGGCAGCGTGGTTGTGACGCCAACGCTCCTGGAGGTCTGTGCCGATGCCCGACGAACGCTGGATCCTCGCCTTCGACGAATCCTGCGGCAACTGCCGTACAATCGCGGCCGCCGTCAAGGAGGTGACCGCCGGCCGGCTCGAGGTACTCCCACTGGGCAACGAGGATGTAGCGCGCTGGCGCCGGGACAGCCTGGGTGAGTCCGCGCCTTGGCGACCGGCGCTCTTCCGGGTCCGCGGCGAATCCGCCTCCGGCTGGACAGGTCCCGCACTGGTACCACCACTGGTCCGTACGCTCGGTGTCCGCACCAGCCTGTCCGTACTGCGCGCACTAGGTCGCTTGCAGGAGGCGTCGAAGCCCCGCGCCCAACTGGACCGCAAGCAGTTCCTCCGCCTTGGTCTGGGTGCAGGCGTGGCTGCAGGCATCGTGCTGACCGGCAAGCTGCCCGCGTTCGCGACCGGTACGACCAGCGACGTACAGGCGTGGGTCGATGCACGCCAGGGCAGGTTGCCGCAGACGTACGACGAGATCACGCGGCTGCCGATGGCGTACCGCCGGGCTGTGTTCACCAACTTGTCGCTGCCGGTACGGCAGGAGCTCTGGCTGGAGCAGCTACGCAGGCACCGCGCTAGTGGCCCGACGCTGTCCGGCAACCAGGCAGCTGTCCTGGACGAGTTCGAGGCATTCGTGCGGCGTGGGTTCGAGCACTCGAGTGCGGAGTTCGGAACGCGGGAACGCTTCGACGAGTTGGTGCGGTCGGCGTACCGGCGTGAGGACGCGCAGGCGCTGTTCGGCACGCTCGGACCGGTTGAGAACGCTGGGATGGCACCGGCCGACAGTTGCGCGTGTTCGACCTGGGACGACTGGTGCGGCGACTTCTGCGCGTTCCGGAAGTACAACTGCACCCGGACGTCGTACGGCTGTGGTGGCGGGTGGAGCTTCCACTGCGATGGGTACTGCAACTAGTTACACGCGCGCGTTCGCTCTGCCGCCGTTCGCGGAACACACCCCTGAGGTCGTCGCGGCGCTCCTCGAACTGGGCCGGGAGAACGGTCCGCTCGACGCGCGCGACGACCTCACCGCGGACCCAGGCGTACTGGCGAGTGAACCGGGTGGTGGCGCACAGGACGCGGTGAGTGCGTTCTTCGGGCAGTTCATCAGCCATGACCTGTCGCTCGATCCACGAACCCGGTTGGCCCGCCCGGCCGATCCCCAACTGACCACCAACCACCGCACACCCTGGCTGGACCTCGACTCGGTGTACGGGGGCGGACCACCCGCACTGCACTTCGACCCGAAGAACCCTGCTCTGCTCAAGATCGGGTCCAACGGGCAGTACGAGGACGTACCGCGCGCACCGGACGGCACCACGATGACGTACGACCTGCGCAACGACGACACCTTGATGCTCAGCGCACTGCATGCCGCGTTTCTGCGCTTCCACAACCACGTGGCCGAACGGCTACGGGCCTCCCGAGTGAAGAGCTTCGCCGCGTACCGCCGTGAGGTCGTTTGGCACTACCAATGGATCATCCGCCACGAGTACCTGCCGGCGCTGGTCGAGCCCGGTACACGGATCACTGGAATCGCGCCGCCCGGTGCAGGGCTGCCTGTCGAGCTGCAGCTCGCGCTCCGGTTCGGCCATGCGCAACTGCGCCCTGCGTACCAGGTGAATGACAAGCTGACCGCCTATCTGTTCAGCCCGGACAAACCGGACCTGCGCGGTGGCCGTCCCGACCCGGACCGCTACGTCGACTGGCGGCACCTGCTCGCGACCGCCGCGCGCCCGCTGCGGCGTTCGGTGTGTACTCCGCTGTTCCGGCTACCGCGCCATGCCAATCCAGCCGGAGACCCACCAGTTTCCCTGCCCCAGCGCGATCTCCTTCGCCATCTCACGTGGCAGATCCCATCCGGTCAGGCCATTGCCGCCGCGCTCGGCGTACCGGTCCTGTCCTCCGCTGACCTCGCCGAGCTGCAGCCCTACGACCTGGATCGCTCCACGCCGCTTTGGTACTACCTGCTCGCCGAAGCCGAGGTGGTGACAGCCGGAGCCATGCTCGGTCCGCTGGGCAGCCGCTTGCTCGCGGAGACCGTGCTTGGCCCGCTGACCGACCCCGTCCATGCTGCGCCGGCGGATTGGCGTCCCACCCTGCCGAGTGCGACGCCGAACCACTTCACGCTCGCTGACTTGTTCGCACTGGCCGGCGTGCTCGACCGCTGAGTCATTTCAGCAAGAGCTTGCCCAGTCGGCGCGATGCCACGTACATGCCGAAGGCACCCATCGCGGCCAGGTAGGCGGCATGCACGAGCAGGAACCACCCGACGTTGCCGGTGGTAAAGGCACGCTCCAGCACGACTCCCTGGTACAGCGGGGTGATCTCGACCAGCCAGCGGATCACCCCGGGGTACGTCTCGACCGGGTAGAACGTGGCCGAGAACAGGAACATCGGCATGATCGCCAGCTGCACGAACTCGAAGTCCTGCCAGCTGCGCATGAACGTGGTCAGCGCCATCCCCGCACCGGCGAAGGCGAACCCGATCAGCACCGAGGCCGGCAGCGCGAGCAGCGCCCACCAGGACTTCACCAGGCCCATGATGAGCATCACCACGACGAACATCGCCGAGTAGATGGCACCGCGCAACAGCGCCCAGGTCACCTCACCGGTCGCGACATCCCACGGCCGCAACGGCGTCGCCAGCATCGAGTCGTACAGCTTGGCGTACTTCATCCGGAAGAAGATGTTGTACGTCGAGTCGAAGATCGCGCCGTTCATCGCCGAACTCGCCAGCATGGCCGGCGCGACGAACGCCGCGTACGCGATCGTGGTCCCGTCGGACAACGTGAAGTCGCCGACCAGATGCGCGACGCCGATCCCGATCGACAACAGGTAGAACACCGGCTCGAAGAACCCGGACAGGAACACCACCCAGGACCGCCGGTACAGCAGGAAGTTCCGCTCGACGATGTGTCGCCCACCGCCGAGGCGAACGGGAACGGGCAGCACTCGCGCCGCGATAGTCGCCATCAGCCGATCAGCTTTCTCGTGAAGCCGCGGACGGCGAGCCAGGTGCCGGCCACCAGCCAGGCCAGCAGGTAGACGATGTTGACGAGTGCCAGCCACGGGTTCACCGTGCCGAGGCTCAGGTTGCGGGCCAGGTCGACCGCGTGCCACAGCGGGCTCACGTACGCCAGCCACTCGATCCAGTCCGGCAGCTGTGACACCGGGAAGAACGCGCCGGAGAACAGGAACGCCGGCACCACGCCGAATCGGAACACGATCGCGAAACCGGAGTCGTTCTCCAGCGTGGTCGCATACGCGGCGATCGGCGCGGCGACCGCCAGCCCGACCAGCAACGCGATCGGGAGACCGAGCACGCCGAGCGGTGACTTCAGCCCACCGAACAACGCGATGATCACCAGGAAGACCGTGCACGAGCTGAACACCCGGAACGCGATGAACGCCAGCTGCCCGTACACCACATCCGCCGGGCGCAGCGGAGTCGCGATCATCGAGTGGTAGAACTTCTGCCACTTCAGCCCGCTCATCACTGGGTACGTCGCCTCGCCGACCGCGATCTGCAACGCGGTCGAGGCGAGCAGCCCGGGCGCGATGAACTGCAGGTAGCTGACGCCGCCCAGCGCACCGGTGCCGTTGCTGTCCACGAACGAGCCGAGCCCGATCCCCATCGCGGCCAGATACAGCATCGGCAGCAGGAAGCTGCTGATCAGGCTGCCCTTCCAGGTCCGTTTGTAGACGGTCAGCCAGTAGTCGAACATCCGGCGACCGTTCTCCAGAGCAATCGCCATGTCAGTCCACCAGCGTCCGGCCGGTGAGGCGGAGGAACACGTCCTCCAAGGTGGAGCGGCGGACCAGTACGGCAGCCGGTTGCAGGCCGCGTTCATGCACCGCGGCGACGGCCCGTTCGCCGTCGTCGGTGTAGAGCAGGAGGCGGTCCGGCAGGACCTCGATCCGTTGCGCGAGATCCTCCACCTTGCCGGCCAGCGCGTCGTGGTCGGCGAGCATCACGTCCGGCCCGAAGCGCAGCTCGGTGACCTCGCGGGTCGAGTAGTCGCGGATCAGCTCAGCCGGGGAACCCTCGGCCGCGATCAGGCCGCCGTCCATCACCACCAGCCGGTCGCACAGCTGCTCGGCCTCGTCCATGTAGTGCGTGGTGATGATCAGCGTGACCCCGGCCTGTTTGAGCCGGAACAGCTTGTCCCACAACAGGTGCCGTGCCTGCGGGTCCAGCCCGGTGGTCGGCTCGTCGAGGAGCAGCAGGTCGGGCTTGCTGACCAGCGACCGCGCGATCGTCAGCCGCCGCTTCATCCCGCCGGACAGCTCGTCGACCTTCACCTTCGCCTTGTCGGTGAGCGCGACGAACTCGAGCAACTCGTCCGCCCGCTCGCGGCACTCGGCCCGGCTGAGCCCGAAGTAGCGCCCGTAGATCGTCAGGTTCTCCCGGACGGTCAGCTCGGTGTCGAGGGTGTCCTCCTGCGGGCAGACGCCGAGCCGGCCGCGGATCGCCGGGCCGTCGGTGGCCGGGTCCAGGCCGAGGATCCGGAGCGTTCCGCCGGTGGTCGGGGAGACAGCGCCGATCATCCGCATCGTCGACGACTTGCCCGCGCCGTTCGGCCCGAGGAACCCGAAGGCCTCACCCCGCCACACGTCCAGGTCGATCCCGCGCACCGCCTCGAAGTCGCCATACGACTTCCGGAGGTCGCGGACATGGACCAAGGACTCCCGTTGCTCACTCACCTGCCCGACACTAGACGCCCCCACGGACAGTTTTCTTGTCGTTTTGGGCGTACCCGAGCCGATGCACCGCGTACGCGCGCACTCCGGCCGCGAGCCACTCGGGCAATTCCTTGTCGACGGTCTCGATGATGGACCGCTGATCCGCGTTCTCCACCAGGAGATCGGCCAGCGCGTAGTACGTCGTCGGCGTCGCGGGCCACAGCTCCAGTACGCCCTGGTAATGCAGTTCGATCAGCTCGAGGCCTTCGGGTGAATCCGGTCGTACGCCACGGTCCCGTGCCGCGGCCATCCGCAGCAGCAGCCGGCGGCCCTCGTCGCCCAGCTGCTCGTAGTCCTCCCGCGTCCAGCCGTCGGTCTCGCGTACGGCCTGCTCGAACCCTTCCGCGGCCTCCTCGCCGAACCGTTCAGCCAGCTCAGTACGCAGCCGGGACCGTGCTTCGGTCAGTCCGCTGAAGAACTCCGCATCGGTCACCGTCTCGTCACCGGAGACACCTGCGATCGTCCGCTCGACCGCGCCGAGCATGGTGTCCAGCCGCTTGCGCTCCGCCAACAGTTGCTCGCGGTGGCCGCGCAGTGCGGTGACCTCATCCTCCTGCTCGTCCAGGATGCGGGAGATCGCCGGTAGTGGTACGCCAAGCTCCCGGAGCAGCAGGATCCGCTGCAGCCGGAGCAGCTCTGACCGGCCGTAGTACCGGTAGCCGTTCGTGGCTACGCGGCCCGGTGGCAGCAGTCCGATGGCGTCGTAGTGACGCAGCGTCCGTACCGAGACACCGGCCAGCTTGGCCACCTCACTGACCGTACGCTCCACTGCACCTCCGTAAACGAGTTGGAGTATGACGTTACGTCACCCCCTAGCGTCCGAGGCATGTCATTCACCATCCTGCACACCCAACTGGTCGACCGAGGCGCCGTACTCCCGGAGGACTGTCTACGGGTCGCGGACGGCCGGATCGCTGCTGTTGGCGGGCCGGACGTCGTCCAACCGGGCGACACGGTGATCGACGGCTCCGGAACCACCTTGCTCCCCGGACTGATCGATTCGCATGTCCACCTCATCCCCGGCTGTACACAGCTCGCGGCGACGTTCGGAGTGACCACGCAGTTCGACCAGTTCAGCATGCCCGAGGTGAGCGCACAGGAGACTCCGCGCTCGTCGTTCTTCACATCCAGCATCGGCGCAACCGTTCCGGGCGGTCACCCGACGATCGCGTTCCCACCGATCCCGTACGCGACTAGTCCCGCGGATGCGAAGCAGTTCGTCGCTGATCGGATCGCGGAGGGCGCTGACCACCTCAAGCTGATCTACGACGACGGCTCGGGCGCGGGGATGAACCTCCCCACCCTGGACGAGCCCACGCTGCGGGCGCTGATCGACGCGGCTCACGCCAGTGGACTGACTGTGGTCGCACACGTATCTACTGCGGCCAGTGCGGTCGAGGTGGTCCAGTGCGGTGCTGACGTACTCGCACATGCGCCGTCTGACCTCATGTCGCCGCAGGAGATCGAGGCAGTCGCTAGTAGTGGTGCTGCCGTGATCGCCACGCTGGACATCGTCGACGGGTACACCGGTCCGTCCGGCCGGTTGCCCTTGCAGGACGAGCCCGAGCTGATGCAGCGGATGCCTGCACGCTGGCGGCGCGTACTGGACCAGCAGTCGCGCCGCTGGATGCCACCGCAGCCGCCGGACGGTGCCGCGGCGCGGGCGAACACACTGGCGTTGCTACGAGCTGGCGTGCCCGTACTAGCCGGGACAGATGCTCCGAACCCCGGCATGCTCTTCGGAGCATCACTGCACCGAGAGCTGGGACACCTAGTACGTGCTGGACTCACTCCGGCCGAGGCACTCGTGGCCGCGACCAGTGCGCCCGCTGACGCATTCAAGCTGACTGACCGCGGCCGGCTGGCTGTTGGTACGCGTGCTGATCTACTGATGGTGGACGGCGATCCACTGCTCGACATCAGCGCTACGCAACGAGTGCGGCGTACTTGGGTGGGTGGAGAGGTGGTTGTGCCGGAGCAGTACGCCGGCAGCGCCACCGAGCTGGCCGGAGTGCAGTTCCTGCACCAGACGACAGCCCGAATCGCCACTGCCCTTAAAGAACTGTGGCCGGGACTGCCTGAGCCGACGGATGTGGTCCGGGAGGACGGTGAGGTACTCGGACGGGTCGTACCGATGGCTGGTGGTTGGTTGCCGACCACGGTGTTCGGTGCGGCGCTCGGTCCGGTCGCTGAGCGGGATGCTGCCGTACAGACTGTGGAGACAGAAGGGCTGGCGAGCCTGTCCGAGCTCTGGTGGGCTCGCACCGACGGACCGGAGTGGCAGGAGGCACAGCTGGTCGAAGCGCAGCCGGACCGCGTCAGACTGCGCTGGAACGACCCGCTGCTCGATCAGCCGCCGAGCGGTCGCTGGTACGCCCTGACCGACGTCGACCTCGAGCGCACCCGCCCGAACTGACCCCTGCGCCAACGACAGTCAGCCACGGCCCACGTACGGCATGCCGGCTGCCATCACGGTCAGGTTCGGTACGGCGACCGTGGTCGGTAGCTGCGCGATCTGAACGACGAAGTCCGCCACGATCTTCGGGTCGAAGGTGGGCTCGGCCGCGATCGATCCGTCCGGCTGGAGTACGCCCTGCTCCATTCGTTCGGTCATCGCGGTCGCGGCGTTGCCGATGTCGATCTGGCAGGCGGTGATCCCATGCGGCCGCCCCTCCAGTTCGAGTCCTTTGGTCAGCCCGGAGATCGCGTGCTTGCTGGCCGTGTACGCGATCCCCCGGGGCCGCGGTACGTGTGCCGAGATCGACCCGTTGTTGATGATCCGCCCACCTTTCGGATCCTGCCGCAGCATCAGGTCGAACGCCGCCTGCGCACAGAGGAACGACCCGGTCAGGTTCGTATCCACCACCCGCCGCCAGTCCGCTTCGTCAACGTCCTGCACCGCAGCAGCCGGAGCCCCCGTACCAGCGTTGTTCACCAACACATCAACCCGCTCCAGCCCCCCGAAGAACTCCCGCACCCCACCCCCATCCCCCACATCCACTACAGCCCACCGCACATCAGCGTCTGCGGCGGCAGTTTCTTTCAGCTTGTCTTCGGTCCGGCCCGTCACCCACACCTGGAACCCGGCCCCGGCCAGCGCCAGCGCCATCTCCCGCCCCAGCCCCGACCCGCCACCGGTCACCACAGCCACCCGCGTCACAAAACGCCTCCTTGCACCGTCGCATCTCTGCGGACGATTCTCCCCCGCCTGCGGACAGTAACCACCCGGCGACCGAGAGCAAGTAAGTGGCGACTCAGTTGAACTTCTTGGAAACTCATTTGCGTGTATCACGCAAGCATGTATATGCTTGCAGAATGCAAGTAAACGACGCGTACTCTCCGCGCACGCCCATCGAGGGCGTCCTGAACGCGTTCACCCGGGTCGGACGCCGGCTCAAGGCCAAGCAGCCCGGCGACACGCTCGACCACAGCTTGCACGTCGTGCTGTTCGCGCTGCGGTGCAACGGCGCACTGCGACTGTCCGACCTGGCCGCGCGGCTGGAGCTCGACGCCTCGACCACGAGCCGGCACGTCCGGTCGCTGGAGCAGCTCGGCCTGGTCCGCCGCTCCCCCGACCCCGACGACGGCCGCGCCTTCCGGGTCGAGTTGACCGAGCAGGGCGTGCAGCAGTGGGAGGCCGGTGCCCGGCACCGGATGGAGCTGCTCAGTGCCGCGATGGAGGGCTGGTCCGAGCAGGACGTGCAGACCTTCGAGCGGCTGATGACCCGCTTCGCGGACGGCGTCGCCGCCCTCACCGAAGCACCCACCAGCGCCGCCTGGGCCGACAAGGGCTGGGCCGCGGTAGCACCGCGGCTGCGGCCGTCCGGCCCGGCAGAGCGCCCCGATGACACCACTGACACCACGGACGACGGCGACTCCGCCGCCCGTGTGAACACCGACAAGAACCTGGAGAGCACCAGATGAGCACCACAGAGCCCGCTACCGCCGGCGGCGCCTCACCGACTCCGGACGGCGGTCCCAACTACCTGTCCCACAAGCAGATCATGGTCGTCCTCGGCGGACTGATGGCCGGCATGTTCCTGGCCGCCCTGGACCAGAGCATCGTGGGTACCGCGCTGCCGCGGATCGTCAGCGAGTTCAACAGCCTGGACAAACTGTCCTGGGTGGTCACCGCGTACCTGCTGACCTCGACCGCCTCGACCCCGCTCTGGGGCAAGGTGTCCGACCTGTACGGCCGCCGCCCGCTGTTCATCGCGGCGATCGTCACCTTCCTGGCCGGCTCCGTGCTGGCCGCGCTGTCGCAGAACATCGAGATGCTGATCGGCTTCCGGGCCGTCCAGGGTCTGGGTGCCGGCGGTCTGATGTCCCTCGCGTTCGCCACCATCGGCGACGTGATCCCGCCGCGCGAGCGCGGTAAGTACATGGGGTACTTCGGTGCCGTCTTCGGCCTGTCCTCGGTGGCCGGCCCGCTGCTCGGCGGCCTGCTCACCGACGGTCCGGGCTGGCGCTGGATCTTCTGGATCAACCTGCCGATCGGCCTGGTTGCCCTCGGCATCGTCGGCGCCGTGCTGAAGCTGCCGCACGTGAAGCGTTCGCACAAGATCGACTACCTCGGCGCCGCGACCGTGGCCGCCGCGGTCACCTCGCTGCTGCTGGCCGTCTCCTGGAGCGGCCCGACCAACGGCTGGGGCACCGGCACCACGCTGGCGCTGCTCGGCGCCGCGGTCGTGCTGGCGGTGCTGTTCGTCTTCATCGAGCTCAAGGTCGCCGAGCCGATCATCCCGATGGACCTGTTCAAGGGCCGGATCTTCTCCGGGTACGCCGGGTACGCGTTCCTGCTCGGCTTCGCGATGTTCGGCGCGCTGATCTTCCTGCCGCTGTACCTGCAGGCGGTCAAGGACATGTCGCCGACCCGGTCCGGCCTGGCGCTGCTGCCGATGATCGTCGGCATCTTCTCCGCATCGATCCCGAGCGGCCAGCTGATGAGCAAGACCGGCCGGTACAAGATCTACCCGATCATCTCCGCGATCGCGGTCGGTGTGGCGATGGTGATGCTGTCCACGCTGAGCCTGTCCACCCCGTACTGGCAGCTGGCGATCTACATGTTCGTGATGGGCGCCGGGCTGGGCCTGTCGATGCAGATCACCGTCACCGCCGCGCAGAACAGCGTGCCCCGGCAGCACATGGGCAGCGCGACCTCGACGATGACCTTCTTCCGCTCGATGGGTGGCGCGATCGGTACGGCCGTGTACGGGGCGGTGCTGACCAGCAGGCTGTCGTCGCACCTGACCGACATCGTCCCGCAGGCCGCGCAGGGCATGGTCGACAAGCTGGCGAAGGCGGCGAACAGCGTGCAGGCACTGCACGGTCTGCAGCCGCCGATGAAGGGCTGGGCACTGCACGGCCTGGTCGACGCGATGGGCGATGTGTTCCTGGTCTCGCTGCCGTTCCTGGCGATCGCGCTGATCATCGCGATCATCACTCCGGAGCAGCGGCTGGCCGGGCGCAACGACGGCCCGAAGGCCGACGGCGAGGACTCGCTGGAGTCCTCGGCAGCGGCCGCCATGCACTGATCCGGCCGGCGTCCGGAGCACCGATACCGCACTGAGACCAAACGGCGGTTGACCAACCCGACAGCCGTCCTGGGAAGCTTCCCAGGGCGGCTGTTCGTCTGCTGTGCACCGGACGAGCGCCCGTCTGACCCCGCCGGGGTCATAGTTTCGTCCACAACCGTAGCGACAGGGGCAGCCGCAGGGATGAAGACACTGGACCGACCGCTGGACGACGACGACCGGGCGATGGCGGACCTCGCCGACGTCCGCGACTGGCGGCGCCTCGGCGGGCCGCACACGGGCGCCACCGGACCGGTACCGGTCCGCCGGCTGATCCGCCGGGTCAAGTCGGCGACCAACTGGAAGCCGTGGCCGATCAACCGCAAGACCGTGATCGACGACCAGCTCGACGGCTGGGGCTTCCTGACCCGCCGGAACACCGAGCTCGCGGTGTACGACGACCAGGTCCTTCCGCACAGCCCCTTCAGCGGCTGGGTCGCGTTCGCGATCGAGCCGTGGGACATCGACGAGGTCGCGGCCGGACTCGACGAGCACTGGCCGGAAAAATTCGACCTCGCTTGCCGGCACTGGGGACAGCCTTCGTACGTCGGAGTAGACAGCAAGGCCGGTTTCGATGACGACTGGGCACCGGGAGCCGGTGTCGATCGCCGCCATCTCGCCGTTTGGACACCGCCCGGTGCGGAGATCCATCTGTACAGCAACAAACCGCGTCGCAAGCCGCTCGCGACATCGGTAGGTATCAACTATGTGGTCTACCTCAATGAGGAGGGGACATGAGGACACCATTGAACATGCGCCGCGAGGCGCACCGTGACGGCCTGGCCAACTCGGGCAGACCGCCAGGCACCGGCCCCGAGAACAGCACTGTCTCGGAGCACGCACTCACACAGGCGGTGCACGCGCGCCTGGGCGCCGGTGGGCCGTCCCCGCGGCTCTCACCGGACCTGGCGCAGTCGATGAACGCGGCGACGCTACCGCCGGTGACACCGGGACAGTCCCGCCCCGGCACCTCCGCCGGGGAACGCGACCAAACCGGCCAGTCGAACCGCTCCACGAATCGCGGGGCAGGTCGCGAGTAACTGCAGTACACCCAAGGCCGCGCAACCCGCCCCAGGTCGCGCGGCCGGTTCGCTCCAGCTATGACCCTGGGCCGGTCCTAGGGTTCTCAATTACAGGCTGCACGCAGATCACGAAGGGGATGCACCCCAGATGAAGTTCAAGGACAGGCCGCTCGACCTGGACGCCGCGGCGATGGCTGACCTCGCCGAGATCGCCGACTGGACCAAGGTCGCCGGCCCGGACGCGCCCGGCACCGGGTACGAGGCCGTCAAGGCACTGGTCACCCGGGTCAGCGCCGGGACCGGCTGGGAGCCGTGGCCGGCCAACGACAGCTCCATCGATTGGGACAAGCTCGAGTCGTGGGGCTTCGAGACCGACCGCGGCACGACCATGATCGTGTTCAACGGACTCGTCCTCGCCGACGTCCGGGACAGCGGCTGGTCGGCCTACGACCTCGCGGCCGACGACATCGAGGCGGCCGCGGCCGGCCTGGACGAGCACTGGCCCGCCGCGTTCGAGCTGGCCGTGCGGACCTGGGGACCGCCGGTCTACGCCAGTGACTACCGCAACCCCGCGTTCCTCGACGAGTTCCGCCCCGGAGCCGGCTTCGACCGCCGCCACCTCGCGGTCTGGCCGCGGGTCGGCGCCCAGTTCTTCCTGTACAGCGACATGCCGACCGTAGACCCGTTGTCGCCGTCGGTAGGTATCAACTACACGGTCTACCTCGACTAGGAGCGACGATGAGCACCCCATCGGAAGGACCAGGTCCGCAGAACACGGGCCAGCACCGGATCGACCAGCAGCTGATGCACGGCGGGTTCACCCAGGAGCAGCGGACCGCGATCTTCGAGATCATCAACACCCAGCGTGCGCTCGAGGCGCGCCAGGCCGAGCTGGCGGCGAAGCAGCCCGTGGCGCGGGCCCGCCGGATCGCGCCGTACGGGCTGGCGGCCGGCGCCGCCGCGATGACGGAGCCCGGCCAGGAAGCCCTCGGCTGGACCGGCGACCAGATCGCGGCCGGCGCTCAGGCGGTCGGCGATTGGGCCGGCCAGCAGGCCGATGCCACCGGCCAGGAGGCCAACCACTTCGCCGACTGGGCCGGCCAGCAGGTAGACAACGCTGTCCAGACGACCAAGGACTTCGGTAACTGGGCCGGCGACCAGCTCACCTCGGCGGGCCATGCGATCAGCGAGGGCGCGCAGTCGGCCGGCCATGCGATCAGCGAGGGCACGCAGGCGGCCGCGGGTGCGGTCAGCGGCTGGGCCGTCCAGACCTGGGACTCCGCCGTTGGTGTGGCGAACTCGGTCGGCGACACCGCCGTCCACGCGGCGCATCAGGTCGGCGCCTGGGCGACGCAGTACGCCGACGCCATCGCCGCCAACCCCAGCCAGCACGCCGCAACCGCCGCGGTCGCCGTCGGCGCCGTGGTCGCGGCGACGCCCCAGCTCCGGCAGGCCGTCGGTCGAGCCGCCAACGCGGCTTCGCGTTGGGGCAAGGCAGCCGCTTCGGCAGTCGCGAACGCGCCCGGCGCCGTCGCGGACCGGGTTTCCAAGCTGTACAACGCGATTCGCCGCAACCCGGACACGCAGCAGGCCGCGGAGACGGTCAACCCGCGCGAGATGGCCGTCGTTGCCAATGAGATCACCGCACCCGCAGAGCCCAAGGCACTGCCGGCGCCGGCCGAGATGAAGGCAATCATGCCGCCCGGCAGCGACCCGGCGATGCGGCCCGCGGGCACGAAACAGCTCGAGCAGGCCACTGGAGGGGAGAACACGGTCTTGGGGCAGCAAGCCGGCGAGCGTCCCGGCACCCAGCGCGGGACGGACCCCAAGTCCACTGGCAACAACCTGGGCGGCCGCTAGCAAGCACCAGCCCCCAGGCCTCCTGGGGGCATCGATGACGACGCCGCCGAGCACATGTGCCCGGCGGCGTTGCCTGTTCAGTCGTTGCCCAGCGCACCGGCCCTGCTGGGTTGCTCGCTCACCTGTTGCCCAGCACACCTGTTCGGCGGGGTTGGCCGGTCAGTCGTCGGATGGCGCGGGCCGGGGACGACCGGGTACGGGTCTCGGTGGGCCGGGGTCCGGGTCGTTGCCGGCCAGGTGGTTGACGATCGCGTTGATGACGGCGGCGGTGGGTACGGCGATCAGGGCGCCGACGATGCCCGCGATCACGACACCCGTGGCGATCGCCAGGATCACCGCGAGTGGGTGCACGCTGACCGCGCGGCCCATCAGGAACGGCTGCAGTACGTGCGCCTCCAACTGCTGTACGCCGATCACGATCGCGAGCATCACGATCGCCACGATGGGGCCCTTGGCAACAAGTGCGACGAGGACCGCGACCACCCCGCTGACCAGCGCACCGACCACCGGTACGAACGCGCCGACGAACACCAGGATGCCGATCGCGCTGACCAGTGGCAGGCCGAGGATCGCGGCGCCGAGGGAGATGCCGATCGCGTCGACCGCGGCGACGATCACGGTGGCGCGGACGAACGCGGTCAGCGAAACCCACGCCCGCCGGCCGGACGAATCCGCCTTGTCCCGGGCGCGGCGCGGGAACAGCCGGACCAGCCAGGCCCAGATCTGTTCGCCCTGGTACAGGAAGAAGAACAGGCTGAACAGCGCGATGAACAGCCCCGCGACGACATGCGTCGCCGTCGTACCGACCGCTGCCGCCTGCTGACCGAGCGCGCCACCGGACGCAAACTGCTTCTGCACCTGCTTGAACAGGTTGGTGATGTCCGCGTCGGTCAGCCCGAAGTTGATCCGGGCCATCTCGCGGAGCTTCTGCACACCTTCGCCGACCTGTTTCGACAGGTCCTCGAACTGGCCGGCGATCTGCGTACCGACCAGCGTCAGCAGACCGGCGATCACGATCAGCGTCGCGATCACGGTGAGCCCGGCGGCGGGCCCGCGGGGTATTCGGAGCTTCTGCAGACCGTTGGTGACCGGCACCAGCAGGGCAGTGAGGAGTACGCCGATCGTCACCGGTACGAAGACCTCGGACAGGTACCGCATCGTGTACCCGATCACGACCACCGCGGCGACGATCACCAGGAACCGCCAGGACCAGGCGCTGGCGATCTCCATCCCCCGGGTCACCCCGGTGTCGACCCGCGTCACCGGCTCCCGCGCACTGGCCGGCTCGGCGTCGTCGCTGGTCTCCTCCAGCACCTCGTTGTCGGCGACCGGGCTCTCCTGCTCCGGCTCGTCGGCTTCGTCCCGCCCCAGGTTGCTCATCCCACCTCCGCAGCTCTAGCTGGTGCTGAGCCTAGCTAGTGCCCGGTTGAGCCGGTTGTATGAATGTGGCGGGCCAGGCCTTCGGCTGCTTTCGGGGCGAGGTCGGCGAGGAGGCCGACGCCGGCGAGTACGTAGTCGCGGTCGATGCACACCTCGGCGCGTTGTGGGACGAGCCAGCCTTCCTCCTGCGCATTGGTACCGATCGAGCCGAGGATCCGGGCCGCGACCTCGGGCGGGTTGTGCCGCAGCACTCCCCCGGACCCGACCAGCAGGTCCACCTCGCGCAGATCCTTCCCGGACCGCTCGATCACCCGTCCACCAGGACCGAAAACGATCCGCTGCCGGCCAGCGTGCCGGCGCAGGGCGACTGTTGCCGCCACGCTCGCCAGCTGCTCGTCGTACGCGGCCTCGTCCGGACTGTCCGGGAGAAAGGACGGATCGTCGTGCCGGTGCATGGCCGCCGTACGCAGCTCGCCCTCGTTGGCGACGAGCCCGGCTTCGGTACCGGCCTCGACCACCGGTACGGCACTCCAGCGCATGCCGAGATCGCCTTCGACCGTGCGGGTGACGGGATGGGTGGCGACCACTTCGCGGCCGAGGTTCGCGTCCTCCGGGTCGAGCTCGATGACCGAATGTACGTCGGTGGTCGCGCCGCCGATGTCGACGACCGCGACGTCACCGTGCAGGCCCGCAAGCACCTCGACGCCGCGCAGTACGACATCGGGTGTCGCGGCGCGGACCATCCGGGCGAAGGCCGGGTCCCGGGACAGGTTCTTGCCGCCGATCACGTGCTTGAGGAACATTTCCCGGATCGCCGCCCGCGCACTGTCCGGCGCGAACACCCCGATCTCGGGAACGACGTTGCCGGCCAGTACGTGCGGTACCGCGCCGAGTACGCCGGTGATCTCGGCCTGGGCCTCGATGTTGCCCGCGACAACGACCGGTTTCCGCCAGTTGTACTTCGCCAGGGTCTCGGCGGCTTTGAGAAGTACGGCCGAGTTTCCGCCGTCCGTACCGCCGAGCAGCAGCACCACGTCCGGGCGGTCCTTGCGCAGTTCTTTCTGGCCGGCCGCCGACAGTCCGCCGCTGACGACCGCGACCACCCGGCCGCCGCTGGACAGCGCGACCCGCTTCCCGGCCTCGGCGGTGACGAGCTCTTCGTTGCCGACGACACCGATCCGCAGGCCGCCGCCGGCACTCGAACAAGCGAGTACCTCGGCGTTCTTGACGCCTCGATCCACCTCTTCGAGCACTGCGCGACAGGCGTGCCAGCCGTCCATCACATCGGTGTCGATCGTCGTCCGATGCTCCGCCCGCGCGACCACGTCGCCCGAATCCGCATCAACCGCAACCGCCTTGGTAAACGTCGACCCAAAGTCAACAGCCACCACCAACCCCACACCACTCACCCCAACCTTCTGCAGCTGGACAGTACGTATACGTCCACTGGTCCCTCATCCAACCGCCCGCCCCGCCTACGGCGGCGCGCAGTGGGCGTATACGTACTGTCGAGCTGCCGACAACGCACACATCGCACCACCGCAGATCTGGGCAGGGCGGGGTGGAGTCAGGACAGGGCGTGGTCCAGGTCCTGGAGGAGGTCGTCGGCGGTTTCGATGCCGACGCTCAGGCGGATCAGGTCGGCCGGGACCTCCAGCGGTGTACCGGCCACCGACGCGTGCGTCATCTTGCCGGGGTGCTCGATCAGCGACTCCACGCCGCCGAGCGACTCGCCCAGGGTGAAGACCTCCGCCTTGTTGCAGATGTCCAGCGCCTGCTTCTCGCCGCCGGTGACGCGGAAACTGACGATGCCGCCGAACCGCTTCATCTGCTTCGCGGCGGTCTCGTGACCGGGGTGACCGTCGATTCCGGGGTACAGCACCTGGCTGACCGACTCGTGCCGCTGCAGGAACTCGACGACCTTCTCGGCGTTGTCGCTGTGCCGGTCCATCCGCACGCCCAGGGTCTTGATGCCGCGCAGCACCAGCCACGCGTCGAACGGCCCGGCGACAGCACCGATCGCGTTCTGGTGGAAGCCGATCTTCTCGGCCAGCCCGGCGTCGCGCACGATCAGCGCGCCGCCGACCACATCGGAGTGCCCACCCATGTACTTGGTGGTCGAGTGCACGACCACGTCCGCGCCCAGCTCGAGCGGCTGCTGCAGGTACGGCGAGGCGAACGTGTTGTCCACCACCAGCAACGCACCCGCGTCGTGCGCGATCTGCGCGACGATGGCGATGTCCGCGACGTTGAGCAGCGGGTTCGTCGGAGTCTCCAGCCAGACCACCTTGGTCTTCCCCGGCTGGATCGCGGCCCGGATCGCCTCCGGGTGGGTGACCGCGGCCGGCGTCATCTCGACACCCCAGTTGCTGAGCACGCGGGAGAACAGCCGGAAGGTGCCGCCGTACGCGTCGTCGGGGAACACCACGTGGTCGCCCGGAGCGCAGACCGACCGGATCAGGGTGTCCTCGGCGGCCAGGCCGCTGGCGAACGCGAAGCCGCGGTTGCCCGCCTCGATCGCGGCCAGGCACTCCTCCAGCGCGGTCCGGGTCGGGTTCGCCGAGCGGGAGTACTCGTAGCCGCCCCGGAGACCGCCGACGCCGTCCTGCTTGTAGGTGCTGGTGGCGTAGATCGGTGGCACCACCGCGCCGGTGGTCGGGTCGGGCTCGTTCCCGGCGTGGATGGCGAGGGTCTCGAAGCCGTAATGGTGTTCCGTGTTCACCGGACCAGCGTACGGCCTGGTCTGCTGGGGGCCGGTGTGCCGTCCACCACCAGCGAACTTCCAGGGATCCGGATCGGCCGGCGGCGCGTCGAACAGACTGGCGAATGACCCATTGCGACCCCTACGGTTGCGCCCAGAGGGTTGCCGCCAGACCACCGGGCAGGAAGGACGGCAAAGACCGGATGATGACGCAGGACAGGCCGCTCGACCAGGATGACCTGGCGATGGCGGACCTCGCCGAGATTCTGGACTGGACCGTGATCGCGGGACCGGACGGCGACGACGCCGGTCCGGAGGTCGTCCGCGCCCTGGTGCACCGGGTGATGGGAAACACCTCCTGGTCGCCGTGGCCGCTCGATCCCGGCGAGGTGATCAACGACGAGATGGTCTCCTGGGGCTTCATCACCCGGCGCGGGACCACGATGATCGTGTTCGACGGGCTCGCGTTCCCGGACTGCCCGGACAGCGGCTGGTCGGCGTACGACATCGGCCCGGACGACATCGCCGACGCCGAGGCCGGGCTGGACGCGCACTGGCCGGACCACCTCGCCCTCGCGACCCGGCACTGGGGCCGGCCCGACTACGTCGGTGACTCCGGCAGCCCCACGTTCGCGGACGAGTGGGAGCCCGGCGCCGGCATCGGCCGCCGGCACCTGGCCGTCTGGCTGCGGCCGGGCGCGCAGATCCACCTGTACAGCACCAGGCCCACCAAGGAACCCCTGACGACCGCCGTCGGGGTCAACTACGCCGTCTACATCGACTAGGAGACCCCCGATGAGCCAAGCCCCTCCGGAACGCGGTGGCGTGATTTCCCGCTGGAAAGACAAGCGCAGCTACAACCGGGATGCGAAAAGCGGCGGAAACACGATGAAGGCGGCGTACGTGCTCGCCGCCCACGAGGCGAAGAACCTCAACCGGACCACGCTCGAGCGCATCGGCGCCTCCAAGATGACCAAGTTCGATCTGGAACGACTGGTCACGAGTGGCGTCAACGCCGAGGTCAGGCCGGACTTGTACGGCGCTGCCGCGCAGCAGCGGGCGCAGGTCGCGAACAGGCGGATGGAGGCCACCCGGCCGGCGAACACCCCGACCCGGAACCCGTTCCGCCAGGCCAGGCGCGCCGCTACCCGCTGGAACAACATCCGGAAGGGCCGGAACGTGGTCAAGGGCGCCATGGCGTTGGCGGCGCGGCAGGCGAAGAAGGATGATCCGCGGGTGCGGGTCGGGGTCCAGCGCAATCCCATGATCAACAAGAACAGCCTTGCGGCGCTGGCAACAGGTCGGCTGGACGCCGTGTTCAACCCGGAGCTGAACAACCCGCAACCACGCGCTGGGCAGGTCGGACCAGTGCCCGGCCAGGTCCCGCAGGGCCAGGTGCCACCGGGCCAGCCCGGGCAGGTACCACCGGGGCAGCCCGGGCAGGCGCCGCAGCAGCCCGCGAGCTCTCCGGAGATCGCCACTCTGCAGCAGCAGCTCGGGAACCTTGAGACGGCGCTGCAGGCGAGCCAGCAGCTCCAGGTCCAGCTTGCGCAGCAGATCCAGCAGCTCACCGAGTTCACCATCAGGCAATCCGAGGCCCTGGAGGCTCTCCAGGGGCAAGTAGCCGCCCAGCAACAGCTCCAGGCCCAGCCCGAGGCCCAACAGCCCCAGACGCCGCAACCCCAGGCCCAGCAGCCTCAGCCCCAAGCGCAACAGCCGCAGGCGCAACAGCCCCAGCCCCAAGCGCAACAGCCCCAGGCGCAACAGCCGCAGCCCCAAGCGCAACAGCCCCAGGCGCAGCAGCCGCAGCCTCAGGCACAACAACCGCAAGCGCAGCAGCCGCAGGCCCAGCAGCCGCAGGCCCAGCAACCCCAGGCAGCGCAGCCCCAGGCCCAGCAGCCCCAAGCACAGCAACCGCAGGCGCAGCAGCCGCAGCCCCTGCCGCAAGCGCAACAGCCGCAGTCGCAGCCCCTGCCGCAAGCCCAGCAGCCGCAGTCGCAGCCCCTGCCGCAAGCGCAGCAGCCGGGTCAGGTGGTTGCGGGTGGGGACCGGCCGGAGCCTTCGGCGCAGACTGATCAGGACTGGGTGAGCCGCGCCGCGAACCCCGAGACCTCCCCGCCGCAACCGGCGGCTGCTCAGCCGCAGACGGACGGACAGGGCCGGACAGCCGAGGAAAAGGCAGCCCTCGCCAAAACCGCCGCAGCCGCAGATCCCGGGACGCCGCCCCGGCCTTCAACCCCCGAGGAGGCCAGGAAGACGGCCGATTCCAGCGGTAGGTCCGGCGCAGCGACGCCCAGTCTCAAAACCCAGGCCAAGGAGACACCCAAAGCCAGAGGCTGATCTCCACCTCCCCCACTTCGGAACACGCCGGAGTGGGGTCAGATGTCCGGTGTGACGCACCGGGAGCGCCGGCGGCCGGTCACTCTGATGCCGGGTTGGCGCTCGGCTGCTCCAGGACGACAGGCTGGCCGCGGTGGCTGAGGACCGCGGTGGCGGCTTCCAGGAGGATGGCGCGGACTTCGGCGGGGGTGGCCTGGAGGTCCACGTCGGTTGACATCGCGGCGCCGACGGTTTCGACCGCGGCGGCGGCGCGGAGGCGGTCGGCGGCGGTCGGGTTGGGGCCGGCCAGCCAGAGCTGGAAGCGGCGGCTCCGGGCGATCAGCGCGTCCAGGTCGTCCCCGAACGCGGCCAGCACCGCGGTGATGTCGCGGAGCAGCGTCGGCCCGGTACTGCGGTGCGCGACGACCACGTCCACGTACGCCCGGAGTGCCTCCTGCTCTGCCTCCGGGGACCACGGGATCGTCTCCACCGAGCTCAGCACCTCGGAGATCTCGTCCAGGAAGGTGCCGATGATGGCGCGCAGCAGGTCCTGCTTCGACGAGTAGTGGTAGTAGAGCGACGCCTTGGTGATCCCTACTTGTTCGGCGATCTCGCGGAGGCTCGTCCGCTCGTAGCCCTGGGTCGAGAACAGGTGGACGGCGGCGCGATGGATGTCGCCCTTGGTGTCGCGGGAACCGGTCGGGTGCTGCACGTCACCACCCTCTCATCTTCACCAGCCTACCGGGCGGCAGGTAGTCTACCTACCGACCGGCAGGTAGACGTCAATGGTCGACCTGACAGCCACTTCCCTCAGGAGGGGTTCGGGGTGTTCACCAGACTCGGGCGTTTCGTCGTCCACCATCCGTGGAAGGTGATCGCCGCATGGGTGGTCGCGGCGATCGCGGTGATCGCGTTCGCGCCGACCCTCGCGGACGTCACCACGAAGGACCAGGCGGCGCTGCTGCCGGACAAGTACGAATCCATCCAGGCGCAGAAGCTGGCCGCGGACGCGTTCGGGCAGACCAACGACGCGACCGCGAGCATCGTGGTCAAGCGCGGCGCGGGCGGTGAACTGACCGCCGCCGACCAGGCCAGGATCACCGCGCTGGCAACCAAGCTCAGCACCGCGAAGATCGATCGCGTCACGGCCGCGGTCACCGGCCCGCAAGCACTCTCGCCGAACAAGCAGGTACAGATCGTCAGCGTCGGCCTGAAGGGTCTCCCGGACGAGCAGGCGGTCCTGGATGCGGTCCAGAAGATCCGCGACGTGACCGGACCCGCGCTGACCGGCGCCGACCTCGAGTACGGGGTGACCGGCGACGCGGCGCTGTACCTCGACAACCAGGATGCGTTCGAGAACGCGTTCGTGGTGGTCGGGATCGCCACGCTGGTCCTGATCGTCGGCCTGCTGCTGGTGATCTACCGCAGCCCGATCGCCGCGTTGCTGCCGATCCTCACGGTCGGCCTGGTGTCCGCGATCGCGCCCGGCCTGATCGCACTGGTCGCGAAGGCGACCGACCTGCACGTCACCCAGGACCTGCAGACGATCCTGACCGTGGTGCTGTACGGAGTGGGCACCGACTACATCCTGTTCCTGCTCTTTCGCTACCGCGAGCGGCTCCGGGCAGGCGAGGAACCGAAACAGGCCCTGGTGAACGCGGTCGCCCGCGTCGCCGAGGTGATCGTGTCGGCAGCGGGTGCGATCGTGGTCGCGTTCAGTGCGCTGCTGCTGGCCGTGTTCGGCGGGTTCAAGAGCCTCGGCCCGGGCCTCGCGATCGCGGTCGCGGTGATGGCGTTCGCGGCGATCACGCTGATCCCGGCGGTCGTGTCGCTGCTCGGCCCGAAGGTGTTCTGGCCGTCGAAGTCCTGGCAGCGGACGCCGAAGGGCGCGATGTTCAAGCGGCTCGGCACGTTCACGGCGCGCAAGCCGGCCCTGGTCGCGGCGATCTCCGGCGCGGTGATGGTCGTCCTCGCGCTCGGCTCGCTCGGGATGAAGGTCGACTACGACGCGTTCGGTCAGCTCCCGGACGGTACCGAGTCGGCGCGCGCGATCAAGGACCTGCAGTCCGGCTTCCCGGCCGGCGCGCTGAACCCGACCACGGTGTACGTACGCAGCACGAACGGCACGCCGCTGGATCCGGCCGAGCTCACCACGTACGCCGGCAAGCTGGCGAAGGTCGACGGGGTCGGGGCGGTACTTCCGGCCGGCGCGGACGGCAGCATGGCGCTGCTGAACAAGGACAAGACCGTTGCCCAGATCAACGTCGTACTGGACGATCCCCCGTACGCGAATGCCGCGCTCGACCTGGTCGACGGGAAGCTCCGCGACGCCGCGCACGCCGACGCACCGCAGGGCACGACCGCGCTGATCGGCGGCGTGACCGCGAGCTACACCGACATCCGTTCCGCCAACACCCGGGACCTGTCGGTGATCTTCCCGGTCGCCGGCGGGCTGATCGCGATCATCCTGGCGCTGCTGCTGCGGTCGCTGATCGCACCGCTGATCCTGATGCTCGCGGTGGTGCTGAGCTTCTTCAGCTCGATCGGCGCGACCGTGTTCGTGTTCCAGGGCGCGGCCGGGCACGCCGGGGTGACGTTCTCGCTGCCGATCATGCTGTACCTGTTCGTCGTTGCCATCGGCACCGACTACAACATCCTGATGATCGCCCGATTGCGCGAAGAGGCGGAGCGCGGTACCGATCCACGGACCGCGGCCGACCTGGCGATCGAGCACGGCGGTCCGTCGGTGGCGGCGGCCGGGCTGATCCTGGCCGGGACGTTCTCGTCGCTGATGCTGGCCGGGATGGCGTTGCTGACCGAGATGGGCTTCTCGGTCGCGGCCGGGATCATCATCTCCGCGTTCGTGATGTCGATCTTCCTGGTACCGAGCGTGATCGCGTTGTTCGGCACCCGCGCGTGGTGGCCGCGGCGCCTGAAGAACGGCTCGCGGGCCCCCGACGAGCGTGAGCTGGAACCGGTCGGCTGACAAAGACCCGCAGGCTGAGGGGTCCTGCGAGAGCGGCGGGCCCCGGACCCACTCGGTCCGGGGCCCGCCGCATATGTCAGGAGTGGTCCTTCAACCGGACCGTGAACAGTGGCAGCAGGTAGTGCACCAGCGGGCCGATCGACAGGGCGTACACAACCGTGCCGACACCGATCGATCCGCCGAGCAGGAAGCCGGTCGCAAGGACGGTGAGCTCGATCGACGTACGCACCAGGCGAACGCTCAGCCCGGTGCGACGTACCAGGCCGGTCATCAATCCATCGCGCGGACCAGGGCCGAACTGGGCGCCGATGTACAGCGCACCGGCCAGTGCGTTGACCACCACACCGGCCAGCATGAACACGATCCGCAACCAGAGCTCGCTCGGCCGGCCGACGGTCGCCAGCGTCAGGTCGGTGACCAGACCGATCACGATCGCGTTGCTGAGCGTACCCAGCCCGGGCCACTGCCGGAGCGGGATCCAGGCGAGCAGTACGACGAAACTGACCGCGATCACGACCGTCCCGAAGCTGAGTGGGAGGTGCTTGGTGATGCCGGAGTGGAACACGTCCCACGGGTCCAGGCCGAGGTTGCCCTGGATCATCAGGCCCATCGAGGCGCCGTACAGCGTCAGGCCCACGTACAGCTGGACCAAACGGCGCGGCAGGTGGCCTGCTTTCAGCTGCTGGATCGGGTTGATGGGCGCGAGCTGACGCGACGGGGCATCGGAGGTGGCGGTCACGTCCTCCAGTGTCCGGGCCAAGTGGCCTGGTGTTCGATAGCCAATTGCGTAATAGTGGACTGCATGCGCTACCTCCCCGCGAGTACTTTGTCCGGCCTGCTCGGCGACTGGGCCGACGGGACGGGCCCGGCGTACCGGGTGCTGTCCGAACGGCTCCGGTTGCTGATCGCGGATGGGCGGATCATGCCCGGTTCGCGGCTGCCGAGCGAGCGGGAGCTGACCGAGGCGTTGGGCGTCAGCCGGACCACGGTCGCGTCGGCGTACCGGGAGCTGCGGGACAGCGGGTACTTGATCAGCCGGCGTGGTTCGGGGAGCGTCACGGCGCTGCCGTCGAAGGTCGCGCCGGAGCTCGGGCGGCACCACGCGCCCGGGATCGACACCGACGGGCTGTACGACTTCACCTGCGCGGCACCGTCCGCGATCCCGGGGATCAGTGCCGCGGTCGCGGCGGCTGCCGCGGAAATGCCGGTGCACCTGACGACGCCCGGGTACCACCCGCAGGGGCTGCCCGTGCTGCGGGCGGAGATCGCGGCGGCGTACGGCGAACGCGGCCTGCCGACCTCGCCGGATCAGATCATCGTCACCGCCGGGGCGCTGGCGGCGACGTCGATCGCGGTGCGGGCGGTCACGCAGATCGGCGACCGGGTACTGACCGAGAGCCCGACCCACCCGAACTCGGTGGACGCGATCCGGCGCAGTGGCTGCCGGGTGGTTGCCGTCCCGATGTCGCCTGGTGGCTGGGACCTTCCGTTGCTCGAAGCAACGATTCGGCAGACGGCGCCGCGGGCGGCGTGGCTGGTGGTGGACTTCCAGAACCCGACCGGTTTCCTGATGCCGGCCGCGGATCGGCAGCGGCTCGCGGCCGCGTTCGCGCGCAGCCGGACGACGGCGATCGTGGACGAGACGCTGTTCGAATTGTCGCTGGACGGGCAGGAGATGCCGCCGCCGTTCGCCTCGTACGACCCGGACGGCGTGATCACGGTCGGGTCGGTGAGCAAGTCGTTCTGGGGCGGGCTGCGGATCGGGTGGATGCGGGTGCCGTCGTCGCTGGTCGCGCGAGTGCTGGATGCGCGGGCGTCGCTGGATCTCGGGGCGCCGGTGCTGGAGCAGTTGGTGGTCGCGGACCTGCTCCGCCAGCGCGCGACACTGCTGCCCGAGCGCCGGGCCGCGTTGGCGGAGCGGCGGGATGCGCTGGCTGACGCGGTCGCTCGTGAGCTTCCGTCGTGGAATTTCCGGTTGCCCGGGGGCGGGTTGTCGCTGTGGTGCGAGCTGCCGGAGCCGGTTGGGTCCAGTCTGGTCGGGGTCGCTCAGCGCTATGGTGCGTTGCTGGTTGCCGGGTCGCGGTTCTCCCCTGATGGCGGGCTCGAATCATTCGTTCGGCTCCCGTTCACGCTCGAAGTGGATGCACTCCGCGAAGGTGTCGCGCGCGTCGCGGAGTCGTACGCCGCCCTGACCATGGCCGCACCGGGCCGCCGCTCACCCGTGATGATCGCCTGATGCGCTACGTCATCGCGCCGTAAGGGGGCTGGGGAAGGTTCGCCTGGGCGTGGGCGTTGAGGGACTATGAGAGTCAGACTGCGAGAGGCGTGAGAATGTCGTTCTTCACCCGCAACACCGCCATGGTCGAGCCGTCGGCCGCCCTGCCCGGGCGGGACACGCCCGGCTTCGCCGTCCCCGGCGAGAACATCGTCCTGCACACCCCGCAGACCGCCGCCGCGCCCGAGGGCTTCGACGAGGTCTGGTTCGGTACGGGATGTTTCTGGGGTACCGAGGAGATCTTCTGGCAACTGCCCGGCGTGTACACCACCGCCGTCGGGTACGCGGGCGGTTACACCCCGAACCCGACGTACGAAGAAGTCTGCACCGGCCGAACCGGCCACGCCGAGGCCGTCCGGATCGTGTACGACCCGAGCAAAACCACCTTCACCGACCTGCTGAAGGTCTTCTGGGAAACCCACGACCCGACCCAGGGCATGCGCCAGGGCAACGACCTCGGCTCCCAGTACCGCTCCGCGATCTACTACACGACAGACGCCCAGCGAGCCGAAGCCGAACGCACCCGCGACCTGTACGCCCCCGTCATCAAGCCCCTCGGCTACGACGACATCACCACCGAAATCGCCCCCGCCAGCACGTTCTACTACGCCGAGGCCTACCACCAGCAGTACTTGTTCAAAAACCCCAACGGCTACCGCTGCCACAGCAACACCGGCGCCCCGTTCCCTGCTGACAAGCTGTAACGCACACGAGTGCCCGACCGCCAAGCGACCGGGCACTCGTGTCATACGGTGTCCGGGTGAAGAACGACGACCGCCGCCTGCGCCGTCTCGTGGTGGGTGACGTCGCTTGGCGCTGGACGGTCCGTCAGCAGGTGAAACCCAGCTATGAGGACGGCCGGCTGACGCTCTCTTTGTTCCCTGAGGGCACGCGGCACAGGTTGGTCTTCGTCTTCCGTCCCGGCCCGGACCGGGTCGTCTCGAACACGTACTTCGACGCCGCGGCCCTGGTGCGTCTGCCGGATCGCAGCTATCTCAATCTCTTCGAGCCTGGAACAGTTCGCCGGCTCCTGGATGCGGCTTTGCCGACCCTGGACCTCTTCGTACGCGAGCAGGTGACCGAGGTCGACGGATGGCCGTACTTCGACGCAGTTGTGGACTCAGCCAATGAGACAGGCGACCTGGTCGACGACGATCCCTCGCCCTGACGGTATTGCTACCACCAGCAGTACCGTCACAAAAACCCAAACGGCTACCGCTGCCACAGCAACACCGGCGCCCCGTGGGAGAGCGCAAGGGTTGGGGGATCTGCTAGCGCTGATCGTGAAACGCCAGCGAGACGTCCAGCAGCGCTTTCGCCTGCCGCCGGTGGGCCCTTGACTCCACGTAGGACTTCACGGTCTCAGCGACCGGGCCTGCTGCTGCGCCGACTGCCGCGGATGCCAGATCTCCGCCCACGGCCAGGCCGGCAACCGACCCGAAACCTGAGATCGCGAGACTCGTAAGGCCGACCTTCATCGAGCTGAGAACGGGCGATTTCGTCGCAGATACGCGTATCCTCTCGCGGATTGGGGCCAGCTCGGCATCAAGAATGCCGGCTGCCTCTGACGCCCAGTTGTCAGTTGCTTGGATGTTCTCTACTTGCGCCAGCGCCGAAGCCAGGTGTTCCCTCCAATCCGCAAAGACCTCGTCGGACGTCCGAATGGCGACGAGCGACTCGGTCTTCCCCTCGAGCTTCGGGACAGACAGTTGCGCCAACTTCTCCAGATTGAGGAGCCGGCGATCGGTACGGCTGGCAACCCGATGCAGTGTGAGGTCCATGAAGAGGGCTTCCTCACGACTGAGCGAGGTGGAATGTAGTTGGCCGACGGGCTGACTGGAAACGATCCTCAATCGGCGCCCACCGTAAAGATTCATGAGGAACATCTGTTCAGACAGGTCGCCACCATCGTGAACTGCAAGTTCGATGAGTTCGAGGCAAGCGTCGGATGTCGCCGGATCTTGAGCCAAGGCCCGTAGATCCTGAGCTCTCAGCACACTGTTCCGCGACGGATGGCGATCCCGTGCGTCCGGATCGATGAAGTGGATAAGAGACGCCTCGGCGAGTGGCTGCAGGACATGCAACTGGTTCACGGCCCGAAACAATGTCTCGCGTTCAGAGACGGAAGACGGGAGTGGGTTTTCGACAGCCGCGAAGTGTGCGTAGAGCAGGAGCGTCGGCACCAGATTGCCGAAGTTGTAGGGAATATCTTCAGGACGAATGGTGTCCCGAAGCAGCAGGGGCCGCAGTTGACCTGGGGCAATGGTCGGCAACGGCCTTCGCGCTGCCGGCGGAATCCTCAGGTCATTGACGAACTCTGCGAATTCACGCAAATGTTGCAGTGGCGCCCGCTCCATCCGCTGGATCAGAGTGGCACTAAGGGGATCACCCCACCACTCCTCAATAGTCCGGTATGGATCGACATGATCCAACGGCTCGGCTGGGACCAGCGTCGCCGCCGCGTCAGCCGGGTCCTCACGAGCGCTGTTCACCGGCGCCTCCTCGCCATGCCGAGGACTCAACCATATACGCCGGCGTCACCCGACGGGTGATCATCCGCGTCGGTCCGGTGACCCCCAGCGACTGGCGACTCGCCCGCAATTCACTGAATCGGCTCCTACCGCCTACGAGGTATCGCTAGCACCAGCAGTACCTACACAAAAAGCCGAACGGCTACCGCTGCCACAGCAACACCGATGCCCCATTCCCCGCTGACAGCTGAAGAGGGCTGCGCTGACGCGAGGGTTGCACTGAGCGCCCCTCGCGGACATCGTGACGCGTGGTCCAGAGAGTGGACTGGGGTGGTGGGTCCGAGAAGTTAGTCGGAGTCCTCGGACCGGTCCGCCGAGGCGACATTGCCGAGAACCGCCTCGGCCCAGCTGCAATGGGACTCGTCCTCACTGCGAGAACTCCTCGAGAGCAGCCGTCTGATCGGATCGAACCATTCGCGCCTGACTGTCACCTGAGAGATCCGCCGGCCACCGTCATCGGCCGGCGTGAAGGTGACTTCGAACATTCCCGCGCCCGTCCAACTCCGGTGCAGGAAGACGACGTTCTCCTCCGCGAACACGTGCCATTTCTCATCCATGTCCTGAGCGCGATACCCGAGCTGCAGCCGGTGCCACTCGTCGTCCGTCCAGATTCTGCTTGGCACGGCGGGCAACCGGCGCGGCCGGCGCATCCGTTTGAGGCCGTCGCGGGTTGCTCGTTCCATCCGGCGATTTTAGAGGGTTCGTTGGTGCGGCCGCGCGTTTTTGCAGGAAGTGGCAATGGGCGCGGGAATTGTCCGTGGGGGGCGTTATTGTCTGCGGTCCGGGGTTGAAGATCGTGGAGGGATGGGGCGGATGGGCGTACGGCGGCTGGGGATGGTGCTCGCTGGGGTCGGAGTGCTGGTGGCGACTGGGATGCCGGGGCCTGCGCAGGCTGCGGTTGCCGAGTCGGTGCCGTGCATCAATCAAGTTGTGTGGCCCGACAGTGCGAACGCCGTGCACGAGACGGACGTGCTCGCCGCGAAGCCGCCGCGGAACTGGGGTACGTATCAGCTCGCGCAGTTCGTGCCGGTGCGGGCGATGTCCACCTGGTACATGGCCAACGGGCGCCGCGGTGAGCAGTACTCGTACGGGCTGCTGCTCCAGGGCGCCTACCTGTACCGCCACTCGACGCTCACCCCGCCGGGTGGCCGGGCCCGGGTGACCGCGACCAAGCTCGGCGGCGGGTGGACGAGCTTCAAGTCGATCGCAACCTCGAACTACGACCACCAAACGCCGCACTCGTTCCTTTACGGCCTGAACACCAACGGGAACCTCTACCGGTACGCGGCGAGCGGCGCCGGTTATCGGGCGTACGGATCGTTCGGTGGATTCAGGAGCTTCAAGGCGATGGCGATGATCAGCCAGCAGGCGACGTACGACACGCTGCTGATGACGACCACGGCCGGGGCGCTGTACACGATCCACATCCCGACCACCGCGAAGGCGAAGCCGGTCGTGAAGCTGATCCGCAAGTCCGGCTGGTCGTCGTTCGAGTCACTGCTGATCGAACACTGCGGCAACTACAACGGATCGGTCGTCGTCGGCATCGACCACAACACCGACTCCGGTTATCAGTACTTGTTCAGCCAGGCGAAGGGGACGGCGACCAGGATCACGCCGTACGGGAAGATCCCGGGCACCTTTCCCGGGGCGGTCCATGCCTCCCGCACCAGCGGCTGGCTGAGCGGCGAGTAACCGCACCGGGAAGCACGCGGCGGCGGGTGCATCCGGCGGGCGCCTGGCGGCAGAAGGATCCGGAGCCAGGTGCGTCGGCTACTTGCGGCGGGCGAGGTGGGTGTGGATGTCGGCGTTGAGTTCTACGGTTTCCGGGAGGGCCTGGCGGATTCGGCGGAAGACCTGGTCGCGGTCGGTGGGGTCGAGCAGTACGTACGCCGAGACTGTCGCGAGTTGGCCGATGTAGTCCTCGGCCGGCATCGTCACGCGGCGTTCGATCACGGTTTGGCGAACGTCGGTGAACCATTCGGACTGCTCGAGCTCCGTGCCCGGCCACTGCATCGGCTGATCCGCGGGCGTGCCGTCGGGCGATGGGACGCCGTCGTCTTCGAGGTACGGCGCCCGGGCCGCGCGTACCGCCTCGCTGAGCTCCGGATCAGCCAGCTGGATCGGGACACCGAACGACGCGAAGACCCCACCTGGCCGGACCAGCGCGGCCATTCGTTCCCAGCGGCCGTCCGGATTTGTCCAGTGCAGTGCGGCCGCCGAGTACACCAGGTCGTACGCCGAATCCAACGGCAGATCCTCGAACGCGGCCTGCACCGTGATGACGTTTGCCGGCAGGTGTTTGCGCAACTCCGCAAGCATCGCCGCGTCCGGCTCAGTCGCCGTGACCGACATCCCACCATGTACGAACAGCCGCGTCGCCTTGCCCGTGCCCGCGCCGATCTCCAGTGCAGTACGCATCGGACCGCCGTACGCCATCACCAGCTCGAGAAGTTCAGCCGGATACCCGGGCCGGTACCGCTCGTACGCCTCCGCCACTGCCCCAAAGCTCAACGCCCGCACGACCATCCCAGCATCCTGACACCTCCCCCGCCCCCGCGCTCCCCCATTTCCCACCAGTCCGTCAGCGGGTGCCGCTCCAGATCGTGCGGGTGGTGAAGGCGCCGCGCTCGGTGGCTTTAGCGATGCGGGTTGCGTCGAGGGACTCGCTGGTGGTGCCCAGATCGGCCGCCAGTGCGTAGACGACCTCGAGGATGTCCGCCAGCTCCTCGACCGCGCCGGCCGGGTCGGCGGTCAGGAACTCGTCGACCTCCTCCTGGAGTTTGGCGCGGAGTTCACGGGTGTATTCGGGTGGGGTGGCCTGGTGGGTGATCGGATCGGCGCCGGTGGCGCGGATCAGGGCGGGGATTCGGTCGCGGACGAGTTTTGCGTGCATTTGGTCTCCGTTCGGGGTGTCTGCGCACCGTACGGGAAAAACTGGGGTGGGTTGTCGGATTGTGGGGTTGGAGTTCGTGGTGATGGTGGAGGGTTGCCTTTGGGGCCGCCCCGGATTGAGGAGACGAGATGGCTGAGTACCTCATCGCGTTCGATGAGAGCTGGGTTCCGGACCTGACGGACGCCGAGCTGGCGGAGGCGGGGCGGCGGGTCACCGTGTTGCGCGCGGAGATGGAGGCGGCGGGGGTGCTGATCTTCACCGGCGGCCTGGACCCCGAGGCGCCGGTGGTCAGCGTCGACCCGTCGAGCGGCACGCCACTGTTCAGCGACGGACCGTACATCGAGACAAAGGAACACCTCGGCGGCTTCGCGGTCGTGGACGTCGCGGACGAAGCGGCCGCACGCCTCTGGGCCGGCAAGATCGCAATCGCCTGCGGCTGGCCCCAGCAAATCCACCGCTTCCAGGTACCACGCAAACGCCCAGACCTTTCCTGACCCATACAACGAACCAATCCGCTGGACGAACATCGGGGCGCCTTCATACCCGGGGAGTGATGACAATTCGTCAGGCAATAGGCACAGTAAGTGGCATGGGATCTCCAGGGGGCCAGGCACCGATTGCCGACGAGAACGGTCATGTCGTACTGGATGAAGACGGCAATCCGGTGATGGTGGCTGTGACGCCGCCGGACGGGACCGCCGGCGCGCTGCCGCCCGAATCCATCCGCAGAGTCGTCACCAACCCCGACGGAACCGTCAGTGAACAGGTCATCATCGATGGGAAGTAGTCACTGACGGCTGACGATGAGGGCCTCGCCGCGGCGGTGCCCTCATCATTTGCGAAAAGGCTGGGTGATGGTGGAGGGGTTGAGTGTTGCCGCGGCGCGGGCGATTGTTGGGGCTCGTCGGCGGAGTTGCGCGTGTCCTTCGTACGCCCGGAGAACCACACCTGGCGCATCGTCACGCCCGGGCATGTCTGGTATTTGAAAGCACATACCAAATCCTGGTACGGCAATGACGCCCGCGACGCCGGCCGTACTGTTCAGCACGAGATGACCGGGCACCGCATCCTCGCCGAAGCCGGCCTGCCGACGCCGACTGTCGACGCGTTCTCGACCACTCGCGACAACCCGCTCGGCTGGCCGTACCTGCTGACGACCGCGCTCCCTGGCTCATCACTCGTGGAGCTGCTGCCGACGTCGAGCCGGGGCGAGGCCGACGCGGCGTTGCGTCAGGTCGGGCGGCACCTGGCCGCGATGCACACGCTGACCTTCGAATACCCCGGTTATCTTCTCGACGGGGCGCCGACGCGCGAGCCGGCGGTGGACGCGTACCAGCATCCGAGCTGGCGATACGAACGGTTCCTGAAGGACGCGATCTGTACGTGGGCGGACGACAGCACCAAGGTTCGGCCAGCTGTGACGGATCAGCTGACCCGCTTGCTGGCCGACTCGATCGATGATCTCCGCGACGCGTACGAGCCGCCCCGCTTCGTACACGGCGACTGTCACGCCAACGGCTTCTTCCTCGAAGACGGCGCGGTAACCGGCGTACTGGACCTAGAGGTCACCTCCGCCGGCTGCCCCCTCTTCGACCTCACCAAACTCGCAATCGAACTGACTGGCCGGCTCCACGGCAGCAGGTACAACTGGTGGAAGCCCCTGTACGACGGCTACGGCGCGGAACCCGACTTCAACCTCATCCGCCTCTTACTTGCCGGCAGCAACCACCACAACTACACCTGCCTCGGTGACCACGCCTGGCCCGGCGACCGTTCAGCAATCCTCACCCGCATCCTCACCGCCACCACCTGGCAGCAGTTGTTCTCTTCCACCTGAAGTTGGCCGAGTGGGCTAGGTGATGCGGAAGATGTGGACTGTGTTGGGGGTGTCCACGAGGGTGTGGGGGACGAGGGCGTGGTACGCCCAGACGTGGACCCAGGCGTTGCCGGTTCGGACGGTGAGGACGGTCTTGAACATGCCGGGGGCGAAGTAGGTCAAGACCAGGAACGCCAGCGACAACGCGGCGTTTCCGGGGGTGTTGAAGAGGGTCCAGGCGTCCCAGATGTGCAGCGCCGTGTACGTCAGTCCGCCGAGGATCACCGTGGTCGCGGTCGACCCGGTGAGCCGGAGGAAGCGCGGTACGAGGATCGCGTAGATGAAGATCATCGCGGGGAGTACGGCGCCGGCGAGGTACAGCACAAACGTCAGCGGCATGCCGAGCGCGAGTTGGCGGCCGCTGAGTTCGAAGATCGCGGGGTCGAGCGCGGCGATCTGGACCAGTGCCTCGATCGTCAGCACCACAAGGATCAGTACGGCGTCGGCGCGACGATTGGATGATTTCAGATTCAGCGCTTCGGATGAGTAACGCCGGCGGAAGTACAGCAGTGGAAGCACCGCGTACACAACCAGGTTGTAGGCCGCCCAAACGATCGCCTCGGTCGCACTGACGTGGGCGTGCGTACCGTACAGCGACCCGGCCAGATGCAAACCGAACGGATGCCAGCCGAAGGTCCGCGCCAGTACGAACCCGACGATCAGCCCGCCCGCGCCGTACACCAGGAGTATGACGGTTTCGCGGAGTGCGAGCGTACGCTCCGGCGCCCGATCGGCCAGGTTGAGCGTGGGTCGCCGACGGGTCAACCAGTAGACCAGGGCGGCGAGAAGCAGCACCTCGAGCAGACCGAGGTCCGCGTTGACCAGTTGCCCGACCGGGGTACGCGACGCCGCCTCGGGCCAGTCGAACGGCAGAGTGCCTTTCGCGACCGCGAGCACCACTCCATTGCAGACGATCCACCCCAGAATGGCGAGCTGAACGCTGCGCCGGCGCAATAGCGCGCCGGGTCCGCGGCGTACGGCTCGCACTTCCGGGTCCTGAACACCAGCCACAGGACTCTCCGACCAGGTTGCAACACGACCGTGTCAATACAAGCCTGGCGATATTAACACGCCCGTACCACCAAAGAACCAGCTCAGGCCCAGCGGATCCGCTCCGAGCCGGCCACTGGCGGGTTGTTCGCCGCTGGCGCGTTGTAACCGGTCAGCGGTGAAACAACCCGCCAGCCGGCGGTCGAGTTCCTGGGCGGCTCAGCCCATGGTTTTCTGGCCGTCGATGGCTTCGCGGATGATGTCGGCGTGGCCGGAGTGCTGGGCGGTTTCGGCGGCGATGTGGAAGAAGATGCGGCGTACGGTCCAGAAGACGCCCGGCGGTTGCCACGGGGCGGACGGCAGCTCGAAGCTGGCGTCGAGGTCGAGCGTACGGACCAGCTCGTCGGTCGCGGCGGCCACCTTCTCGTACTCGGCGAGTACATCGGCCAGCGTCTCGCCCTCCACCAGGCGGAACTGGTCCTGCCACGCCGCGATCACCTCAGGGGTGTACTCCGTCGGCGCGTTCCCGCCCTTGCCCTGCGCGAAGTCGGCCCAGTGCAGCTCGGTCGCCGTCACGTGCTTGATCAGGCCGCCGACCGTCAGCTCGCTCACCGTCGACCGCGTACTCGCCTGCTCGTCGGTCAGGCCCTGCGCGGTGTGCCGCAGGAAGTGCCGATGCTTGCCCAGAAACTCGAGAATGTCTGCCCGCTCACCACTCACCAGATTGTTCATACCTGCACTCTAGAAGACATAGCGGACAGTTCTTGACCGCTACTAAAAGTCATTTGCGCGGTCCGCATCCGCGCAGCAGTCTGTCGGACATGCCCGATCATGCGATCCGCCCGCTACGCGCCGACGATCCGCCAGTACTCGCCGCGGCCTTCGATGCGATCGGCTGGAACAAGCCCGAGAGCCAGTACCGCCGGTACCTCGCCGAACAGGAAGCCGGCGACCGGGACGTACTGATCGCAACAGTAGACGACGTTTTCGCCGGGTACGTCACCGTGCGCTGGGTCTCGCCGTACTTCCAGGTGATCCCCGAGATCCAGGACTTCAACGTCCTCCCGCAGTACCGCCGCCGCGGCATCGGCACCGCCCTGATGGACGCCGCCGAGGCCCGTGTCGCCACCCGATCCCCCGTCGTCGGAATCGGCGTCGGCCTCTACGCCGACTACGGCACCGCCCAACGCATGTACGCCCGCCGCGGCTACATCCCCGACGGCAAGGGCCTCATGTACGACAACCACCCCGTCCCACCCGGCGAACTAGTCCGCAACGACGACGGCGCCAACCTCATGTTCACCAAGCAGCTGCGCCCCTGACCCTGTCGCGGAGAACCTGGTAGAGCGGGAGCCAGGAAATGGCGATCAGCGCGCCGGAAAGCCACAGGGTCGGCCGGGCGCCGAGGGACGAACCGACGACGCCACCCAGGACCGCACCCACCGGGAACAGACCCATCAGGACGAAGCGCATCGTCGCGTTGACGCGCCCCAGCAGACCGGCCGGAACGATCCGCTGGCGCAGCGTCACACTCGAGATGGCGTAGACGATTTGCCCCGTCTCCCCCGCGGCAACACCGATGACCACAAGCATCGTCGACCAGCCCGGTCGCGCCAGCGGAACCAGGAAGCCGAATGCTCCGGCGAAGCCGAGCGACAACCAGCTGATCCGCTCCGAACCAAGCGCCCGCGCCAGACGCGGCGTCAAAGCCGCGCCCAGCATCGCCGACGCGGAGCCGATCGCCAGGACGATCCCGACCCACGTCGCGCTCAACCGGAGCGTGTGCACGAGAAATACCAGGTTCACCGCGGACGCAACCGCGAATGCGAAGTTGTTCAGCGCACTGGTCAGAGCGATTGCCCGCAGCACGCGGTGGCGTACGACGTACACGAGCCCTTCGCAAATCTCGATCCACAACCCACGAGACTCCCGCCGTACGACGTCCTCCTCGGCCCGGATGCACCGCAGCGACACAGCGGACACGACGAACGCGACCACCTGGACCAGGACGACGTTCGCCGCACCCATCGCCGACACCAGCCACCCGCCAACGCCCGGCCCGGCGATCTGCCCCGACGCCCGGACCGTCTCCAGCGTCGCGTTTCCGGCCAGCAACCGGTCCGTGCCGATCACCGCCGGCAGATAGCTCTGATACCCCACGTCGAAGAAGACCCGCGCGATCCCAGTCAGCAGCGACACCACAATCAGCTGCGTGAGCGTCAGTACGCCGGCCAGCGCAGCCACCGGGACCGACGCCAGCAACCCCGCGCGGACCAGATCACTCGCCACCAGCACCGGACGCCGGCGCCAGCGATCGATCCATGCGCCGGCCGGCAACCCGATCAGGACGAACCCGATCGTGCTCGACGCCGACACCAGACCGAGCTCGAACGGCGTGGCGCCCAGCGAGAGCACCGCCAGCAGCGGAATCGCCACACCGCTGATCTGCGCCCCGAACTGGCTGGTCGTCTGACCGACCAGCAACCACCGAAAATCCCTCGTCACGACAACCTCCACAGAACCGGATGGGAACCCCACCCGCCTGCGGAAACTCGTCGCTAGGGGTGGGGCACATTACCGGCCGTGCCTAGGGAGGTCAACGCGCCTGGAACAAACCCGTCTCATTGGACGAGGAGGCGGGAACCGATCTGTCGGCAGAGCCGCGTGCAGTCGGAGGATCACCTCGGGCGGCGGATGAGAAGGTGGAGGTGTGGACTGGGTGCGGCGGTGGGCGGGTTGGTTGTTGGGGTTGGGGCTGGTGGGTGGGCTGGTTTGGGCGACGGTGGTGACGTTGTCGATGCCGAGCTGGTACGACCCGGATCGCTCGTGTGGTCAGAAGTTCTTGACCGGGGACAGCCTGACGACGGTCCGTAGCGGCTGGTTTCCGCCGTCGGCGAGTTGTGTGTACGGCGACACCGTCCGCCAGTACATGTCGACGACCCGGTCCGTTGTCCTGTCGATCATCGGCGTACTGCTCCTGGCCGTGATCGTGGTCGGCCTCATCCTCGTCCTCCGGCGACTGACCGGCGACCCCGGCCTGGTACGCACCGCCGACGACGGCATCGATCTCCGCCGGCGGCGCCGGAACCACTTGATCTTCGGCGCCGTCGACATGGCGCTCGCCTTCGCGCTCGTGACGCTGCTGAACGTGGTCGCGATCGTGTTCGGTGATCTGCCCGGCGGCATCCTGTTCGTGATTCTCACCCTGGTCGGACTCAGTGCGTTCGGCGTCGCGCTCGACAAGCACATGGGCCCGCTTCCCAGTACCGCACTCGAATCGCGCCGCCGCGGCACGGTCGCCGGACTGATGACGTACGGCCTGGTGTTCGCCGCGACCGCGATCTCGGGGCAGCTCCCGTTCTTCCGGTACTGGGCGGTGCCGGCCGCAGCGGTGGCGTACGCGCTGGTCGTCGCCGTCCAATGGTCCCGCGCCTCGAAGCCCGGGCCCGCGCAGGCGCGGCAGGAGGTAGGTAGGGTCGAGTTGTGACTACGGCAGCGGTGATCGGTGGTGCGGGACAGGTCCTGACCGAGGACGAGGTGACGGCGTTCATCGGTGACGCTCTGGCCGGCGCGGGCCTCGAGGGGCGCAGCGTCTGCGTGATCGTCCCGGACGCTACCCGTAGTTGCCCGCTCCCGCTGCTGCTGAAGGCGGTCACCCAGGCCCTCAAAGGCAGCCAAGTCACGATATTGGTTGCCCTCGGCACCCATGCGGAGATGACCGCAGAGCAGCTCCGCGAGCACCTCGGCGGCGACTACCCGAATGTCCTCAACCACGAGTGGTGGAAGCCGGAAACGTTTGCCGACCTCGGCACGATCAGCTCCGCGCGGGTCGGCGAGATCTCCGGTGAGATGCTCCGCGACGAGGTCCCGGTCCGGCTGAACCGGGCAGTCGTCGAACACGATGTGGCGCTGGTCGTCGGCCCGGTCTTCCCGCACGAGGTGGTCGGTTTCTCCGGCGGCAACAAGTACTTCTTCCCCGGGGTCGCCGGCCAGGAGGTCATCGACCTGTCGCACTGGCTCGGCGCACTGATCACCAGCGCGAACATCATCGGTACGCCGGGCATCACGCCCGTACGCGCCTTGATCGACGAAGCCGCCGCGATGATCCCGGCCGAGAAGCTCGCGCTGTCCGTGGTCGCCCAGTCCGGTACGGACGCACTGCACGCGATCGCGTTCGGCGACACCACCGAGTCGTGGCGCGCGGCGGCCGAGATCTCCGCGCAGACCCACGTCCGGTACGTGGAGCGTTCGGTGCGGCGGGTGGTGTCGGTGATGCCACCGAAGTACGCCGACATCTGGACCGCGGCGAAGGGGTTCTACAAGGTCGAGCCGATCGTCGCGGACGGCGGCGAAGTCATCCTGTACGCGCCGCACGTCACCGAACTGGCCGCGATGCATCCGGAGATCGCGCAGATCGGGTACCACTGCCGCGACTACTTCCTCGGGCAGTGGGAGAAGTTCCGCGATCTGCATTGGGGCGTGCTGGCGCACTCCACGCACCTGCGCGGCGCGGGCACCTGGGATCCGGCCACCGGTGAACACCTCCGCGTCCAGGTCACGCTCGCGACCGGGATTGCGGAGGACGTCGTTCGCGGCGCGAACCTCGGGTATCTCGATCCCGCGACCGTCGACCTCGCCGCGTACGAGGCCGACCCCGGCACCTTCGTCGTCCCGAACGCCGGCGAGACGCTGTACCGGCTGAAGGCCTGACCGCCTGAACCCGGGCTGACCGCGCGGCGCGGCGCCCGGTTCAAGGCGCGGCGGTTGAACGCGTGACGGTGAGCCTGACTCACCGGTAACCTCGGACGGTATGACCGACGTCGTCATCATCGGGTCCGGGTTCGCCGGACTGTGCATGGGGATCAAGCTCCGGCAGGCCGGCTGCGAGGACTTCGTCATCCTCGAGAAGGCCGACGACCTTGGCGGTACCTGGCGCGACAACACGTACCCGGGCTGCGCCTGCGACATCCCCTCGTACCTGTACTCGTTCTCGTTCGAGCAGAACCCGCGCTGGACCCGCATGTTCGCGCCCTGGAACGAGATCCTCGTCTACCTGCGGCACTGCGCGGACAAGTACGGCATCGCGGACAAGATCCGGTACGGCGCCGAAGTCACCGAAGCGGTGTTCGACGAGGCGAACGGCCGCTGGACCGTCACGGTCAATGGCGACGAGACGATCGAGACGCAGGCGCTGATCACCGGCGTCGGCAGCCTGCATCAACCGAAGTACCCGGATCTCCCCGGCCTGGATTCCTTCGCCGGTGCGACGTTCCACTCGGCCCAATGGGATCACTCGCAGGACCTGAGTGGGCGAAACGTGGCGGTGATCGGGACCGGTGCGTCGGCCATTCAGTTCGTACCCGAAATCGCGCCGCAGGTCGCGCAGCTCGATGTGTACCAGCGGACCGCGCCGTGGGTGACGCCCAAGCCGGACCGGGCCATCGGCGGCTGGGAACGCAAGCTGCACGAGCGATTCCCGGCCGGGCAGCGGGCGATCCGCGACGTCATCTACTGGGGTCTCGAGGGCCGTGGCGCCGGCTTCGCCGGAAACCCGAAGCTGATGAAAGGCCTTGAACTCCAGGCGAAACGGCACCTGCACAAACAGGTCACCGACCCCGAACTGCGGGCCAAGCTCACGCCCGACTACCAGATCGGCTGCAAGCGCATCCTGATCTCGAACGACTACTACCCCGCGCTCGCCCGCCCGAACGTCAGCGTCGTCACCACCCCGATCGCGCGCATCACCCCCACCGGCGTCGTCACCACCGACGGCACCGACCGCGCCTGCGACACCCTCGTCCTCGGCACCGGCTTCACCGTCTCCGCGAACCTGACCCGGATGCCCGTCCTCGGCAAGGACGGCGTCGACCTCGCCGACCACTGGAAGCGCAACGGCATCGGGGCACACCTCGGCATCACGGTCGCCGGGTACCCGAACCTGTTCCTCCTGGTCGGCCCGAACACCCTGCTCGGTCACTCGTCGATGATCTTCATGATCGAAGCGCAGGTCCGCTACGTCATGCAGGCACTGCACTTGCTCCGCCGCCGGGGCGCGTCGTACGTCGAGGTCCGCGAAGAAGCCCAAGAACGTTTCGTCGACTCGGTCCAAGGCGACCTGACCAACACGGTCTGGCAATCCGGCTGCACCAGCTGGTACCTGGACGCCTCCGGCCGAAACTCAACCATCTGGCCCGACTGGACCATGACCTACTGGCGCCGAACCCGAAAACTAGACCCCACCGACTACGCCCTAGTCCACTAGCCAAACGACACCGCTCCGCGGCGACTGACCTGCTAACCGCCTCCGGCGGCCTGCTACCGCCGTGGACTGGACGCTGTGTCGTGGGGAGCTGTTCCTGTGAAGGCGTCGTGGGGGGACTGTTCCCGCAAAGGCATGGCTCCCGCCGACGGCCCGCCTTTCTCCTGCAGCTCGACAGTACGTATAGCCCCACTACCCGGCATCCAGCCGGCCGCCCCGCCTGAGCTCGCCCGCAGCAGACGTATACGTACTGTCGAACTGCATATTTGAGCGCCCACTGCGTGGTTCAGTTCCCGGGACCGGTTACCTCAGGTGGGAACTGACCCCGTGCAGTGGACCGCACCTCGGCAGCCGACCAGGCCCGGCCTTCCAACCCAAGTACATATCCACTGTTGTGGATATGTACTTCCCGACCGGCACCTGGCCCTGGCTTTGACGGTGAATTCGGGGGTGTCGTTCGCTTCTGAAGCTCGATGTCACCTCGGGGCGATCGAGTAGCGATGTCTCCGGGAGTGCTGATGTCCGCCTGTAGGTGGCCGACACCGGCCGGAGGCGGGTAACAGCAGTCGCCGTGGAGCGGGGTCCTCTCCCACACACTCAAATGCAGTTCCCCACAGCGCAGACAAGCACCGCACGGCGGCAGCACGCCGCCGGAGGCGGGCAAAGGTAGAGGCCGCGGAGCGGTGTCCACTTCCTCAGAAGAACAGTTGCCCACGGCGTAGGCGTTCACTCACGGCGGCAGCACGCCGCCGGAGGCGGGCGACCAGGCAGTCGCCGCGGAGCGGGGTCCTGTTGGGGGTTAGTAGGTGATTGCCCGGACTCCTCTGGTAGGAGGGTGGGGGTTGGGGCGTACGACCTTGGGATGAGGGGAAGACCGATCCGGAGGCCGATGTCCGGGGAGCTGTTGTGCAGGACTCTTGAGGTATGGAAATTCTTCAGATTCTCGGAGCGGCAGTGGTTGTGGTCGGCATTGTGATCACCGCGCTGATCGCGATCATTCCGTCAGTTGTGGATCGCTAAGTCTCCCCGGGAAACCGCGACCTCACAGACCTCGCCACCGCGTCGCCAAGTCGGCCACGCAGACCGCCGAGGTCGGTGAGATCGCGTTAACGGGGAGTCAGTCGGCGGAGAGATGGACCAGGAGGTCCTGCCGGGTCAGTACGCCCACCGGCTTGCCGTCGTCGAGGACCATCAGGGCGTCGCGTCCTTCGAGCAATTCGACCGCCTTGGTCACCGGTTCGCCGGCGCCCAGGGACGGCAGCGCCGGGTCCATGTGCTGCTCGACCATGTCGGCCAACCGTGCCTTGCCGGAGTACAGCGCGTCCATCAGCGTCCGCTCCGACACCGCGCCGGCTACCTCGGCCGCCATCACCGGCGGCTCGGCCCGGACCACGGGCATTTGCGATACGCCGTACTCGCGCAGGATCGCGACGGCTTCGGCGATGGTCTCGTGTGGGTGGGTGTGCACCATGCCGGGCAGGCTGCCGTCCTTGCGGGACAGGATGTCGCCGAGCGTCGCGCCCTGGCGGGCGTGCGCGAGGAAGCCGTACTGCGCCAGCCAGTCGTCGTTGAACACCTTCGTCAGGTAACCGCGGCCGCCATCCGGAAGTAGTACGACGATGACCGCGTCGGGGTCGTCGAGCTCGTGCGCCAGCCGGATCGCCGCCGCGGCTGCCATCCCGGCCGAGCCGCCGACCAGCATGGCCTCTTCGCGGGCCAGCCGCCGGGTCAGCGCGAACGAGTCCGCGTCGGAGACCTCGATCACGCGGTCGCAGATGTCGCGGTCGTACGTCTCCGGCCAGAAGTCCTCGCCGACACCCTCGACCAGGTACGGACGGCCGGTACCGCCCGAGTACACCGAGCCTTCCGGGTCGGCGCCGACGATCTGTACGCGACCGCCGGACACCTCCTTCAGGTACTTACCGGTGCCGCTGATCGTCCCGCCGGTCCCGACGCCCGCGACGAAGTGCGTGATCTTGCCCTCGGTCTGCTCCCACAACTCGGGACCGGTGGTCTCGTAGTGCGAGCGCGGGTTGTTCTGGTTGGCGTACTGGTTCGGCTTCCACGCACCGGGGATCTCGCGGACGAGCCGATCGGACACGTTGTAGTACGAATCCGGGTGTTCCGGCGCGACCGCGGTCGGGCAGACCACGACCTCGGCGCCGTACGCCTTGAGGACGTTGCGCTTGTCCTCACTGACCTTGTCCGGGCAGACGAAGACGCACTTGTAGCCCTTCTGCTGCGCGACCATCGCCAGCCCGACACCGGTGTTGCCGGAGGTCGGCTCGACGATCGTGCCGCCGGGCTTCAGCTCGCCGGACGCCTCCGCGGCCTCGATCATCCGGACCGCGATCCGGTCCTTCACCGAGCCGCCGGGGTTGAAGTACTCGACCTTGGCGAGCACCAGCGGCCGCGCACCGTCGGTCGTCTTCGTCAGCCGCACCAGCGGGGTGTTGCCGACCAGGTCCAGGAGTGATTCTGCGTAGCGCACATCTTTACTGTAGTGATACCAGCGCCGTTGCCCTATTTTCACTTGCATCGTGATAACTGCGTGTAATCCTAGTTACATGAGTAAAGCCCGGGCAGCAAAGAAGCTGGCCCAGGCCGCAGCCTTCGGGGGCGGGGGACTCGGACTCATCGGTGCCACCGTTTACGGCGTACTGACCGCAGAGGCCGAGTACGTGAAGCGTGTGATCGGGCCGATGCGCTACTACCCAACTCCGGGCAACGGTCTGTACGGCCGGTTCCCAGGACATCCGATCACGTTCGCCATGCTCGGCGATTCCAGTGCCGCGGGATACGGCACCGAGTCGCCGGACGAGACGCCCGGGGTGATGCTCGCCTCCGGCCTCGCCGAGCTGGCCGAACGTCCGGTGCGGCTCGTCGACGTGTCGAAGACCGGCGCGAAATCGACCGATCTCGCCGTACAGGTCGACACCGCACTTCAGGCCGGGCCGCATGTCGCGGTGATCCTGATCGGTGCGAACGACGTGAAGGCGAAGATGCCGCCGTCGACCTCGGTCCGGCTGCTCGCCACCGCGGTCCGCCGGCTGCGCGCCGCGAACTGCGAGGTCGTGGTGGGCACCTGCCCGGACCTCGGCGTGGTGCCGCCGATCGTACCGCCGCTGCGCTGGGTGGCCCGGTCCTGGAGCCACCGGCTGGCCGCCGCGCAGACGATCGCGGTGGTCGAGGCCGGCGGCCGCTCGGTGTCGCTCGGCTCGTTGCTCGGCGAGGTGTTCCGGACCGATCCGTCGATGTGGGGCCGGGACAACTTCCACCCGTCGGCGACCGGGTACGCCGCGGCGTCGGCGGCGCTGTTGCCGTCGGTCGCGGCCGCGATGGGCGTCGGGCCGGAATCGTTCGTGCATCCGGAGCCGTTCCGCGGCGAGGCGATCCTGCCGATCGCGGACGCCGCGGTCCAGGCCACCCGCCGGGCCGGCACCGAGGTCGCCGCCACCGAGGTGGCCGGCCGGGAGCGCGGACCGCGCGGTCGCTGGGCGGCGCTGCGGCACCGGCGCCGGCACCCGAAGGCCGAGGTCGACCGGGTCGAGCCGGAGACCGCCGGCGCCGAGGACAAAGCCGAAACCGTGCCGGTCGGCCAGTAGCTGCAAGCCGATCGGGCCAGTAGCTGCAAGCCGGTCGGCCAGTAGTTACAGGGTTGTGCGTCCGCTCAGCGGCGAGTTTCATGGCCGGAGTCTTGATTACCGGCGTCCGGTTGGTGCACAGTCGATAACTACGCGGTACCCCGATGACGGGAGGCGAAGATGGGCTTGAACCACTCCGAGGAGACGCACCAGCGTTTGGTGGAGGCAGTGCCCAGGTGCACCGGACGCCAGATGACCGAGTGGTTCCAGCTGATGAACGACGGACCGTCGTTCCTGCGCTTCGACGACAGAGTGCGATGGCTCTCCAGCGAGTACGAGCTCGCGCACGGGCACGCCACCGCCATCGTCCACGAGTTCGATCTGGTCAAGGCGCACCGGCGAATGGGCTGAACCGCAAAGGAGACAACCCGGCAAGACCTGCCCTTTCAGGTGGAGGGGCAGGTCTTTCACGTTCCCGGCACAAGCAGAAGGGCCGGTCCACCTGAACCGGCCCTTCTGTCGTTCAACTACGGCTTGCGGATCAGTCGCCACCGCGGAGGATGGCGAGGATGCGCAGGATGTTCCAGTACAGCCAGACCAGCGTCACGGTCAGGCCGAACGCGGCCCGCCAGGCCTCGCTCTGCGGGGCGCCGTGGCGGACGCCCTGCTCGATCATGTCGAAGTCCAGGATCAGGTTGAACACGGCCAGCCCGGCACCGATCGCGGCGAACAGCAGGCCCATCGGGCCGAAGCCGCCGATCCCGGAGTTGAAGCCGAACAGGCTCGCGATCAGGTTGATCACGATCACGCCGGCGAAGCCCATCGTGGCCAGCATCACCATCTTGGTGAACCGCGGTGTCACCTTGATCTGGAAGTACTTGTAGGTGGCCAAGGTCAAACCGGTCGTCACCAGCGTGGCCAGCACGGCCTGGACGACGATGCCGGTGCCGGCGCCGGTCCAGGCGGCGATGAACTTGGAGCCGATCCCGAGGAAGATTCCCTCCGCCGCGGCATACACCATCACCAGCGCCGGGTTGATCTTGCGGGAGAACGACAGCACCATCGCGATCGCGAACGCGGCCAGCGCGCCGGCCAGGAACAACGGGGTGACCAGCCTGGCCGGTACGAACCACCAGGCCAGCGCGCCGAAGAGGGTGACCACGCCGAGCGTCATCGCGGTCTTGACGATCACGTCGTCCATGGTCATCGGGCGGCTCGCGGCCGGAGCGCCCTGGTACTGGTTCGGCGGCATCCCTGCACCGCCGTAGCCATAGGCGCCTGGCTGACCGTACGGAGCGGCGCCCGGGTATGCCTGGCCCTGGCCAGGCGCGAACGCACTCGACCGGTTCAGCACCGGGTTACTGCTCTGCATGTTTTCCTCCTGATGGCCCACATCCGGGGTCGTATCGCGATACTACGGCCCCACCCTTAACGCAATCTGAGAATTGAGCCCTTGTTCTCCAACCGAAACCCGGCGCCCGGAAAACGGTTGCACAACCCAATCGGAGAGCAATGCGATCAACCGTGCGGGTGAATTGCTTCCTGGGTGGACAGCGCCGCGCCGACCTGGTCTGCCAGCGCGACCGCGACCACCCGCTGCTCGAGGTCGGGGCGCGCGATCCGGCTCGCCGCGGTGAGCAGGAACCGGCCGCGGGTGACGCCGGCGTGCTGGACGATCAGCTCGATCTCGGCGTTCGTCGGCAGGCCGTCGCGTTCGACCTTCAGTACGTGCTGGCCGCGCGTCACCGTACCGTCCGGATTGAGCCGCGGCGCCTCCGTCTGCTTGCTACCGGCAACGAACTTCACGCCGTCGATCCCCAGTACGGCGGTCAGCTCGGCCCGTACCTGCTCGATCAGGTCGTCGGCGGACGCGCCGGTCGCGACCGCCTGCGAAGTGGTGATCACGCCGTCCAGGTAGCCGCGCCGCCGGGACGCGTTGGCTTGTTGCCGACGGCCCCAGATCGCGATCTGGGTGACCGCGACCCCGATCACCATCAGCAGGACGGCCTGCTCGACGTCGTTGCTGCTGTCGATCCGGAAGCTGTTGTACGGCACGGTCAGGAAGAAGTCGAACCAGATCGCGCTGGACACCGCCGCGAGTACGCCCGCGACCCGGATACCCCACACCGCGACGGCGACGATCACGACCACCAGGACGAGCGCCGCGTTCGCATTGTCGAAATGACTTCGGAACGGAGTCAGCAACGCGCACACCGCGGGCGGAGCCAGCAGCGAAGCAATCAGGACCGGGGTGCGGTAGCTCTCCACCCCACTATTGATGCGCACTACCCCACACCTGAGCAACACCTCTGACGACTGTCTACCACCCAATCCCGCAAAAACCCGCTGGCCGCGGGCGTCACCCCCGCCTAGGTTGACCGAATGGACAGCACCGAGCAGAACCGGCTGTGGGACAAGGACACCGCGAGCCGGTACGACACTCCGGGCACCGGGATGTTCGCGGCCGAAGTCCTCGGGCCGACCGTGGACCGGCTGGCCACGCTCGCGGGCGGTGGGCGGGCGCTCGAGTTCGCGATCGGCACCGGGCGGGTCGCCGTGCCGCTGGCGGAGCGGGGCGTACCGGTCGCGGGGATCGAACTGTCGACCGCGATGCTCGAAGAACTCCGGACAAAGGTGGGCCCGGACGAGATCCCGGTGGTGCCTGGCGACATGGCGACCGCGCGGGTACCGGGCGAGTTCGCGCTGGTCTACCTGGTGTTCAACACGATCTCGAATCTGCTGACCCAGCAGGAACAGGTCGCCTGCTTCCGGAACGCGGCCCGGCACCTCTCCCCCGGCGGCTGCTTCGTGATCGAGCTGTGGGTCCCCGAGCTCCGGCGGCTCCCACCTGGTACGCCCGCGACCGTCGGCATCTCCGAGTCCGAATACATCCTGCTGGACACGTACGACGTGCTGCGGCAGCAGGTGGTCTCACATCACTTTCACTTCAGCGCGGACAGCGGGGACCGGCAAGCGCAGCTCCACCGCACGCCGCATCGCTACATCTGGCCGGCCGAGCTCGACCTGATGGCGCAGTTGGCCGGCTTCACCCTCGAGTCCCGCCACGCCGACTGGACCGGCGCCGAGTTCACCGCCGATTCGCCGTCGCATGTCTCCGTGTACCGCCTCGGAGACAGCGCGAGCTAGCCCCTTGCGGTTCCGTGACGGGTTGGCTGGGTACTGGTCGCGGACGCGTGGGTGACCCCACCATGAGGGAATGAGTACTCCCTCCAGCGGGGGATGTTCGACAGATGAGATCACTCGTTCGATGGTTTGTGAAATCTTTCACGAGCGCTTAGCGTTGAAGTGAACATGAAGTCGGAGAACCACTCAGGGAGAGTGAACCGCATGACAGCCCAGGTGCCGCACATCCTCGTCGTCGGAGGCGGTTACGTCGGGATGTACACCGCGTACGGCCTGCGCCGCGCCGCCCGGAAGGGCCGGATCCGGGTCACTGTGGTCGACCCGCGCTCGGTGATGACCTACCAGCCGTTCCTGCCGGAAGCCGCGGCCGGATCGGTGGAGCCGCGGCACGTCGTGGTGCCGCTGCGCAAGACCCTCAAAGGCTGCCGGGTGGTGACCGGCCGGGTAACCGGTATCGACCACGCTCACAAGGTCGCCAAGGTGCTGCCCGAGGAGGGCCCGGCGTACGAGCTCGCGTACGACCAGATCGTGGTCGCGCTCGGTTCGATCGCCCGTACACTGCCGATCCCCGGCCTGGCCGATGAGGCGACCGGATTCAAGAACGTCGAAGAGGCGATCGCGCTCCGGAACAAGGTGCTGGACCGGCTCGACGTCGCGTCGTCCCAGCCCGACCCGGTGCTGCGCAAGTCCGCGCTCACGTTCGTCTTCGTCGGCGGTGGGTACGCCGGCGTGGAAGCGTTCGCCGAGCTGGAGGACATGGCCCGGTACGCGACCAGGTACTACGACAACATCAACCCCGAGGACATGCGCTGGGTCCTGGTCGAGGCGACCGGGCGGATCCTGCCCGAGGTCGGTGAAGAACTCGGCAAGTACACGGTCGACCAGCTGCGCAAGCGGAACATGGAGATCCGGCTGGAGACCCGGCTGGAGTCCTGCGAGAAGGGTCACGTGATCCTCAGCGACGGCGACGAGTTCGACGCCGACACGATTGTCTGGACGGCCGGCGTGAAGGCGAACCCGGCGCTGGCCGCGACCGACTTCCCGCTGGACGAGAAGGGCCGGGTCAAGACGCTGGCGAACCTGCGGATCGAGGGCGTCGAGGATGCCTGGACCGCGGGCGACAACGCGGCCGTACCCGACCTGACCGCCCCGGCCGGCACGTACTGCGCCCCGAACGCACAGCACGCGGTCCGGCAGGCCCGGCGGCTCGCCGCGAACATCCTCCGGGTCGTGGACGGTCAGCCGCCGCAGGACTACGAGCACAAGTACGTCGGCTCGGTCGCCAGCCTCGGCCTGCACAAGGGCGTCGCCCAGCTGTACGGCGTGAAGGTGAAGGGCTGGCTGGCCTGGTTCCTGCACCGGACGTACCACGTGTCCCGGGTGCCGACCTTCAACCGGAAGATGCGGGTCATCCTCGACTGGACGCTGGCGCTGTTCTTCCGCCGCGAAGTGACCAGCCTCGGCAGCCTGCAGACGCCGAACGAGGAGTTCCAGCGGGCGACACAGTCCTAGTCGTCCGCCCCTGACGGGCCGGCCCCCTACTCGCTGGGGGCCGGCCTCTTTTTTGCCCGAGCACCCGGCTGGGTGTCAGTCGTGGAGCAGGCCCGCGTCGTGGACGAGCAGGGCGATCTGGACCCGGTTGTTCAGGTCGAGCTTGGTCAGGATCCGGGACACGTGCGTCTTCACGGTCGGGACGCTGAGGTAGAGCGTCGCGCTGATCTCGGCGTTCGACTTCCCCTCCCCCACCGCGACGGCGATCTCGCGCTCACGGTCGTTCAGCTCGGCGATCCGGGCCGCCGCCTTGGTCTTGCGGTGATCCTGGCCGGCGTCCGCGACCCGGGTGATCAGGCGTTTGGTCACCGCCGGCGAGAGCACCGGCTGGCCGGCCACCACCCGGCGTACCGACTCGACGATCTCCGCGGGCGGCGTGTCCTTGAGCACGAACCCGGCCGCACCGGCGCGAAGCGCGCGCAGCACATGCTCGTCGGCGTCGAACGTGGTCAGAATGACCACCTCCGGCGCCCCCGGGCGGCGCCGCACCGTCTCCGTCGCGGTCAGCCCGTCCGTACCGGGCATCCGGATGTCCATCAAGATGACATCCGGCGCGAGCCGATCGATCAGCCCTTGGACGCCCGTACCGTCCCCGGCTTCACCGACCACCCGAATGTCCTCCGCCCCGCCAAGCATCAGCTTGAGGCCCGCGCGCAACAGCGGATCGTCGTCGACGATCAATACCCGAATGGTCATGCGGGCCACGGTAACCAGGCGTACAGGCGGAAGTCGCCTTCGGGGGTGCGGCCGTGTTCGACCCGGCCCTCTACCAGGGCGGCGCGTTCGCTCAGGCCCTTCAAACCTTGGCCGTCTCCTCGTCTGCGGTTGGGTGCGGGGTTGCGCAGTTCGACCGCCAATCCGTTGCCTGGGGCACCGGTCACGCTGATGTGTACGGGTTCGCCCGGCGCGTGCTTGACGGCGTTGGTGAGTCCTTCCTGCACGATCCGGTACGCCGTACGCCCGACGTGCTCCGGCAGCGCGCCCGGTGCGTCGAGAGTGAGCTCCACCGGGATGCCCGCCGCGCGCGAGCCCTCCACCAGGGCAGGCAGGTCCGCGAACGCCGGATGGGGCAGTTCGCCGACCGGCGCGCGCAGTACGCCGATCACCTCGCGCAGATCCTGCAGCGCCTGGTGCGCGCTGGCGCGGATGATCTCGGCGGCGCCGGCGACCTCCTCGGTGGACGCGTCCGGCCGGTACGCGAGCGCTCCGGCGTGTACGCTCAGTAACGACAACCGATGCCCGAGTACGTCATGCATCTCGCGGGCGATCTCCTCCCGGGCCCGCAGCTGTCCTTGTTCCGCCTCCAGCCGGGCGACCGTCTCGGCGCGGTCGGCGCGGTCCCGCAATGTCTGCAGCAGCTGGCGGCGGGATCGGATGTACAGACCCCAGCCGGCCACCGCGACGTACAGGGCTGCGGCTGTGATCAGCATCGCCGCCGGGTCGTCCGGCTTGTTCCGGATCTCGATGTACGCCAGCAGGCTGACCGCGTTGACGGCGAAGATCAGCAGCGTGGTCCGGAACGGCCGGTAGATCGCCACGGTCAGAATCATCATCAGCGCCGCGATGCCGGAAGACTCGGAGAACGTGGACAGGACGGCCCCGATCAGCGCGAGCTGCACCGGCCAGCGCCGCCGGAACCAGAGCGTCAGGCAGAACGCCATGCCGGCCCAGAAGTCGGCCGCGAGGATCCACCGGCTGATCGAGTCCTTCTCACCGTCGGTGTACAGCACGAGTCCGATCAGCACCGCGAGCACGAACGCGACACTGTCCACCACCCAGTCGCGGGTGCTGCGGCGCGGGCGCGCGGGCTTGCCGGACGGCCCGGCCGGAAGCTCGGTCATAGCTCGAATGTAGCGGTGCGTAAGCGTTTGCCGGTGCGTCCGCGGGTGTCCGGATACCGAAGTCGTTTTTTCCGGTACTTAGGTCAACGGTAGGTTGCCGGGCATGAGTCAGCTCGCAGTCACCGTCATCGGGCCGGACCGGCCGGGAATCATCGCGGACGTCACCGAGGCGCTGGTCGGTACCGGTGTGAACCTCGAGGACTCGACCATGACGCTGCTGCGCGGTCACTTCGCGATGATGATCGTCTGCGCCGGCCCGTACGCGGAGGTGCAGGCGGCGCTCGAGCCGTTGCAGGGCGAGCTGGTGATCACGGTCCGGGAGATGGCTCCGGAGCACGAGCGTTCGGCGATCGGCGCGCCGTACCTGCTGAGCGTGCACGGCGCGGACCGGCCCGGGATCGTCGCGGCGGTGACCCGGATGATCGCGGCCGCCGGCGGTACGGTCACGGACCTGTCGACGCGGCTGAGCGGCGGGCTGTACGTACTCACCGCGGAGGTCGAGCTGCCGCCGTCGGCCGAGCTGACGATGCTGAACCGTGCGCTCGAGATCACCGCCGAAGAGCTCGGCGTCGGCGTCACGTTGCGCCCGGCCGAGAGCGACGAGCTGTGACCGTGACCGAGGCGATCTCCGCCTGGTCCGCGGAGCTGCTGGGCGTCGAGGGTCGCGTACTGGACGTGGTCCGCGCGCCGCATCCGGTGCTGGCGACCGAGGGCGCGATCGTGGACCCGCTCGATCCCGAGATGATCCAGCTCGCCGCCGACCTGGTCGCGACGATGCGCGTCTCCCCCGGCTGCGTCGGCCTGGCCGCGCCGCAGGTGGGCGTGGCCGCACAGCTGTTCTCGCTCGATGTCAGCGGGCACCCCAAGACGCGTACGTGCCATGGGGTCTTCGTGCTCTGCAACGCCCGGATCGTCGAGTCCAGCCGGAACGAGAAGGCCCGCGAGGGTTGCATGTCCGTCCCCGACTTCACCGGCGACGTCAAACGCGCCACCCGCCTGACCGTCACCGGCGTACTCCCCGGCAGCACCGAGGTGGTCACGATCAGCACCGACGGCTTCGAGGCGCGCGCGCTCCAGCACGAGATCGATCACTGCGCCGGCAAACTCTTCCTGGACCGGGTCGCCGGCGCCCACGCCGTGTACCCCCGAAAGGTCTACCAGTAACGAGTACTCTCGTCCCGAGCCTCCCGCGCCCGGGTGGCGGAACGGCAGACGCAGGGAGCTTAAACCTCCCAGCCGAAAGGCGTACGGGTTCGAATCCCGTCCCGGGCACGCTCAGTCTTCGAGGCCGGCGAGGGTTTTGGCGCGGGTGAGGACCTGGTCGAGCATGGGCTCGGTGAGTTTGCCGGTGAAGGTGTTCTGCTGGCTGGGGTGGAAGCTGGCGAGGACGGTCAGGTCGCCGTGTGGGGTGGTGATCCGGTGCTCGGCGGCGTGGCCGAACTTGGGGCGGGGTTTGGGGATGGTGGCGCCGAGCGCGGCCAGGGCGGTCAGGAGCGCGTCGTACCCGAACTTGCCGAGGCAGACGATGGCCTTGGTGGTGGGGAGGACCAACTCCAGTTCGCGGTTGTACCAAGGGGCGCAGGTGTCGCGTTCGGTTGGCGTGGGTTTGTTGGCGGGCGGGGCGCAGCGGACGGCGGCGATCATCCGGGTGCCGATCAGGCGCAGACCGTCGCCGGCATGTTCGCTGGTTGGCTGATTGGCCAGGCCGACGCGGTACAGGCTCGCGAACAGCCAGTCCCCGGAGCGGTCACCGGTGAAGACACGGCCGGTGCGGTTCCCGCCATTCGCTGCCGGGGCCAGGCCGGCGATCAGGATCCGCGGCTCATCCACACCCCAGCCGGGGATCGGGCGCCCCCAGTACGGCTGATCCGCAAACGACTTCCGCTTGCTGACGGCAACATCCTCGCGCCACTCCACCAACCGCGGACAAGCACAACAAACCGAAACCCGGGCATCCAGCTCATGCAGGTCCCCGGTCTCAGCCAGCCGCACAACCTCGCCCGCATCGTGCGCAACCCGCGTACCCCGCACCGCAGGATCCCCCGGCCACCCACTCCCCGGCAACACCGGACTCCCAAACAGTTCCCCAGTCAACGGATGCGGCAGCTCCATCCCTTCAGCCTAGAGGCCTGACCGGCATGACAGTCAGGCCAGGGAGAGGGCTGTGCCGTCGAGGATGTCGTGTTCGGAGATGGTGAGGGTGGGGGCGGGGGTTCGGTCGAAGAGGTGTTGGAGGATGGTCGCGCCGGCGCCGATGACGTCTACTCGGCCGGGGTGGATGGCGCGTACGGCGGCGCGGTCGGCTCGGGTGGTGGTGGTGAGCCAGGTGGTGGCTTCGCGGAGGGCGTCGGCTGACAGCTGGGCGTGGTGTACGGCGGCGCGGTCGTACTCGGGGAGGTTGAGGGCGACCGCGGCGACGGTGGTTGCGGTGCCGGCTACGGCGACCAGGGCGCGGGCTTCGGCGATCGGGACCGTGGTGTGGTCGAGCAGGGCCTCGATGTCGCGGGTGATGGCTGCTAGCTCGGCGGGGCTGGTCGGGTCCGTGGTGACGTGACGCTCGGTGAGGCGGACTGAGCCCAGGTCGAGTGATTCGGCGGCGATGACACCTGATGCGTCGCCCAGGATCAGCTCGGTTGACCCGCCACCGATGTCGGCTACCAGGTACGGCCCGGGCAGGCCCGACCCTCCGCCGGGTGCCGGGAGCGACTGGGTGGCGCCGCGGAAGGTGAGGTGGGCTTCTTCGGCGCCGGTGATGATGTCGGGGGTGGTGCCGAGGCGGGCCTGGATGCCTTCGAGAAAGGCGTCGCGGTTGCTGACGTCACGGGCGGCGGAGGTTGCGACGAAGCGTACGCGGGTGGCGCCGGCCGAGCGGATCACCTCCGCGTACTCGTCGGCGGCCCGGAAAACCCGCTCCAGCGCCTCAGGAGCAAACGCACCAGTGGCGTCCACACCCTGCCCCAACCGCACAATCGTCATCCGCCGATCGACCTCGGCGAGCTCGCCGTCACGGACATCAGCGATCAGTAGGCGGATCGAGTTGGTGCCGCAATCAACCGCGGCAACTCTGGTCGGACGTTCAGACACAAGGACCTCGGCGGCCCCAGTCCTCCAGTGCGTCGAGGGTCTCGTCGCCCAGCGGGTTCACCCCGCGCCCGGCCGCCAGCGAATGACCGGCCAGCACGTGCAGACACTTCACCCGCGTCGGCATCCCACCGGCCGAGATCCCGCTGATTTCCTCGACATGCTCGATCGACTCGCGGTGCGCCAGGTACGCCTCATGTGCACCTTGATACGCCTCGGCCAGCTCCGGATCGTCCGCCAACCGGTCGGTCATGTCTTTCATCAGCCCGGAAGATTCGAGCGTCCCGATCGCGGCGGCGAGGCGCGGGCAGGTGACGTAGTACGTGGTCGGGAACGGCGTACCGTCCGGCAACCGCGGTTCGGTCTCGACCACGTCGGGGAGACCGCAGCTGCACCGGTGCGCGATCGAGCGGATCCCCCGCGCGGTACGGCCGAGCTGCTTGCTGACTGCTTCTTCATCCGAAGGGCTGACTTGACCGGAAGGACTGGCGCTCACCTGGTTACCTTAGGCGGCGGCGTCAGGATCGTCTTCGGGGTGGGCTGGGTCCGGGCCGGCGGGGTCGCCGCGGCGGGCGGTTTGCCGGCGCCCTCGACGCTGCCCCAGAGCTTCGTGTACCAGGTCGGCTTCTGCGTCTCGGTGGTGCCGTCCGACGGCGCCGACGGCTCCGGCGGGGCGCCGACCGGCTTCCCGTCCGCGCCGATCACGCGGTAGCCGACCTCGCCCGGCATCACCCAGCCGAGCCGCTGCCGCGCCTGCGCCTTCACGTACGCGTCGTCGTCCCAGCGGGCGATCTCGTCGTTCAGCTCGGCGACCCGCTTCTCCCGGTCGCGGATCTCCTGGTTCAGCGCGCTGACCTGCTGATGCTGGTCGAACCACACCCGCAGACTCTGCGCGTACGACACGATCAGCGCGCCGAGCACCAGCAGTACGACGGCGGCGCGGCCGGTCAGGTTGCGCGACCCGCGGGTACGCGCCGGACCTGCGGTCGCACCCGTCGTACGCCGTTTGGTTGGCTCGCCCCGGCGGGCGGGGCGGGCTGGGGCGGGGCCGAAGGCATGGCGCTGCGGACGCGACTGGGTCCGGCTCGACGGACGCGAGCCGGGTCGTGCACCGGTATCCCGACGGGACGGCATGCCTTGCGACCCCCTGAAATCAGCCCTGGTACCGCGGGAAGGCCGAGCGACCGGCGTACGTGGCCGCGTCGTCGAGCTCCTCCTCGATCCGGAGCAGCTGGTTGTACTTGGCGGTACGGTCCGACCGGGCCGGCGCACCGGACTTGATCTGACCGCAGTTGGTCGCGACCGCGAGGTCGGCGATCGTGGTGTCCTCGGTCTCGCCCGAGCGGTGGCTCATCATGCAGGTGAAACCGCTGCGGTGGGCCAGGTCGACGGCGTCCAGGGTCTCGGTCAGCGAGCCGATCTGGTTCACCTTGACCAGCAGGCTGTTCGCCGACTTCTCGTCGATCCCGCGCTGCAGCCGCTCGACGTTGGTGACGAACAGGTCGTCGCCGACGAGCTGGATCTTGCTGCCGAGCTCGGCGGTGATGGCGTTCCAGCCGGTCCAGTCGTCCTCGTTCAGCGGGTCCTCGATCGAGACGATCGGGTACGACGCGACCAGGTCGGCGTAGTAGGCGATCATCTCGTCCGCGGACTTCTTGCCACCCTCGAACGCGTACACACCCTCGGTGTAGAACTCGCTCGCGGCCACGTCCATCGCCAGCGCGATGTCCTTGCCGAGCTGCAGACCGGTCTTCTCGACCGCGACCGCGATCAGGTCCAGCGCGGCGCGGTTGCTCTCCAGGTTCGGCGCGAAGCCGCCCTCGTCGCCGAGACCGGTGGACAGGCCGCGCTCCTTCAGCACCGCCTTCAGCGCGTGGTACACGGTCGCGCCCTGCATCAGCGCCTCACCGTACGTGGCGGCGCCGATCGGGGCGATCATGAACTCCTGCACGTCGACGTTGCTGTCCGCGTGCGCGCCGCCGTTCAGGATGTTCATCATCGGCACCGGCAGGACATGCGCGTTCGGGCCGCCGACGTAGCGGAACAGCGGCAGGCCGGAGCTCTCCGCGGCCGCCTTGGCGACGGCGAGGCTGACGCCGAGGATCGCGTTCGCGCCCAGCTTGGCCTTGTTCGGGGTGCCGTCCAGGTCGAGCAGCGCGTGGTCGATCAGTCGCTGCTCGTGCACGTCGTACCCGACGATCTCCTTGTCGATGTCTTCAAGGATCGCGGTGACGGCCTTCTGCACACCCTTGCCGCCGTACCGGTCCTTGTCGCCGTCCCGCAGCTCGACGGCCTCGAACTGACCGGTGGACGCGCCGGACGGGACCGCTGCCCGGGCGACGGTGTCGTCGTCGAGCAGAACCTCGACCTCGACAGTGGGGTTGCCGCGCGAGTCGAGGATCTCGCGGGCGCCGACGGCCTCGATGGTGGCCACATTGACTCCCAAGTTCTCGATGACGAATCGTGCTGAGCCTAGCCTCCAGACCACCACGCCCAGTGGACCGCGTCGCCCCAACGATCCCACCCCCAGGTACCTCTCACGTCAGCAACACCCCGGCGAGCGCCGGATCGAGCCGCAAATCGGCCGGATCCACTGCCGGTAACGGCTTCCAGGACCGTCGCCAAGTGTTCGCGCAGGCTTCACGTCCCGCGCTACCGGCCGAACGCGCGACGGGCGTCGGCGAGACCTTTCCGGTTCTCCTCGGCGTCGCTGATCCCGGTCAGGAGGTTGTTCGCGATTCGCCAGGCGAAGTAGCCGGCCTGTACGGCCCAGCGGACGTGCAGGAAGGCATCCAGACTCTGAGCGAGCTCGTCGGCGAGGTGCGGGCGTTGGCGGACGTACGCGGGGACGACGTGCTCGGGCGAACCGTCCGCGTACATCACGGCGGACGCGACGTCGTACAGAATCGGGCCGCGTAGCGCACTCCCCCAGTCGATCAACCCGACGCTGCCATCCGCCTGCCGCCGAAACGCCTCCCTCGCCGCGTCCCCGTGCAGCCACGCCCAGGACACCTCATCCAGCGCCGTGACCCGCGCGACCGCATCTTCCACCGCCGGCCGAATCCACGACTCCAGATCCAGGTACTCGCCGAACGGCATCAGCCCCCGCAGCCAGTCCCGCAGATCGCCGGGCCCGACGGACGCGATCGTGTGGACGCGGCCGAGTAGGTCCCCAATCGCGGTCCGATCCTCGGCGGTCTTTCCCAGTTCTTCCCCATCGATGTACTCGAGAACCGCGACCTGCCGATCGTCGATCCGCTCGACCAGCCGACCACCTTTGCTGGGCCGCGGACGCCCGGTCATCACGCCCGCGTCGTCCAGCCGAACCGCCAGCTCAAGACCAGGCTCGAACGACGCGTTGGCTGCCGGGACCGACTTGAGCACCACGCGCCACTCGTCACCCACCGCTGACGCCAGCCAGGTCGCGGAGTTCATCCCACCGGTCAGCACCTCCAGCCGCGCCGCCTTCAGCTCCCACAGGTCCCGCAGCACCCCAGCAACATCCACCCGCCCCACAGTCCCAGCCCCGCCGGCCGTCCGCACCCGAATATCGCGGTACCTAAGGACAGGTAGTACACCCCCGAGACGCTGTACACGCGGACCTCTTCACGCTCAGGTGCACTACCCCAGCGCCCACCACTACCTGTCCTTCGGTACCCCATCGATAACTTTCTACTTGCGGAAGTGGAAAGTTATCGGTTAAGTTTCCGGTATGGAAAGTGATGCGGCGGAGCAGTTGCGGATCATCGAGCGGGCCGAGGCGGCACCGTACGTGAGCTACCCGAAGACGCCCTGGTGGTATCCGGTGGTGATCGGGGCGTGGGTGGCCGGGATGATCGGGGCGTTCACCTGGTGGCGGGAGAGCTCGGCGCTGTTCTTCGCGTCGCTGGCGATCCTGATGGCGCTCGAGGTCGCGTTTCTGAGCTGGATGCAGCGGCGGCACGGGGCGATGCCGTTTCCGGGGCGGGGGCGTCCGCCGCGGGAGATCGGGCGGCTGTGGAAGGGGTACTTCCTGGCCATCCCGGTGATCGTGCTGGTGGTCGCGGCGGCGTGGTGGCTGGGCGGCGTACCGGTCGCGGCCGGGACCGGGTTCGTGCTGGTGACGGCGGGGATCTGGTACTACGAGAACCGGTATGCGATCGCCGCGGCGAAGGTACGGGAGCGTCTCGGGTGATCGACGGACTCGACCCGGTCATCCATGCCCCGAAACGACTGGCCGCGATGGCGGTGCTGGCGAACGCGACGACCGTCACGTTCAAGTTCCTGAAGGACTATCTCGGCGTGGCCGACTCGGATCTGTCGAAGCACATGTCGGCGCTGGAAGCGGCCGGGTACGTGACGACGACGAAGAGCGGTCACGGGCGCGGGGCAACCACCACGTACCGGATGACGAAGACCGGGCAGCAGGCGTACACCACCCACCGCGACGCCCTCCGCAACCTCCTCGACGGACCGCAGTAGCCCTGTCAGGACCGTTCGGCGGCCCGGATCTCCGCGGTCAGCTGCTGGATGCTCGTACGAAGTGCTTGCTCGGCGTCGACGCCGGACGCGCGCGCCTCGCGGACGATCGCAAGCAATTGCCGGCCGATCCGATCAGCATCCTCAACCGGCTCCGAAGGCTCGCTCTGGTCGGCGGGAAGGACCTTGGCGGCCCGGCCCAGCACCTTGTCGGCAAGAGCCAGAGCAGGGAGGGCGAGCGGGATACCTTCGAGCACCGAAGTCCGTTGCTTCTCGGTCGCCTTGATCGCTTCCCAGTTGGCCTCGACCGCGGCCGCGTCGGCAGCATCCACGCTGCCGAACACATGCGGGTGCCGCCGAATCAGCTTGTCGACAATCCCCCCGGCGACGTCGTCGACCGAGAACCCGTCGTCGGCACCGCGGTCCTCAGCGATCCGCGCGTGGAAAACAACCTGCAGCAACAGATCACCGAGTTCCTCGCGGAGGTGCTCCTGGTCGCCCGTGTCGATCGCTTCGAGGGTCTCGTACGTCTCCTCGAGCAGGTACTTCGCCAAACTCTCGTGCGTCTGTTCCTGATCCCACGGGCAGTTCCGCCGCAGCCGGTCCATCACCCGGACCAGATCGATCAGCCGAGCACCCGGTACGTCGTACGACCCGTGCAGGATCTCGACGCCGTACGGCGCCTCCGGCTCATGAAACCGGCCATCGGCAACAAGCCGGAGCAAACCGGGATCACCGTCGTCGCCGGTCAGCCAGACAGCCTGCCGTCCGGCACGTGCCGCGGCCGTCAGCCAAGCCCAGGCCGCCGTGGCGTCGCCCTCGACCTGGGTCACCGGCAGACCTGACCCGATCACCGCCTGGACGTCCGGCCGGTCCGGGCCGCCGGCCGCCGCGATCTCGTCGGCGGCCTCCAGCGCCTGCCAGGTAGCGCGAGTGAGCAGCCCAGGGGCCACCCGAGGGCTGGTCAGGACGACCTTGATCCCGCCGACCTCACCCGCGCTCAAGGGATCAGCCCTGGCCCTGTTGCGGCTGCTGCTGTTGTTGCGGCTGCTGAGACGCCTTCTTCTCCGCGGCCGTCTGCGGGGACAGCACCGACAGCGAGCCGGAGATCGCCGTGTCGATGCGCCCGTCGGTCCACTGCCCGAAGCGCGGTGCGATCGTGACGTCGACACCCTTCGAGGCCTCGCGCAGCGCCACACCGCCCTGCTGCAGCTTGGCCTGGTTCTGCAGGTCCTCGACGGTGCCGCCGCCGAGCTTGGCGGTGACGATCGCGGCGGTGCCGACCTGGTTCAGGAAGTCCCGGGCGACCGAGTCGGCCTGGAACTTCTCGTACGTCTGCTGGTCGCCGCCGACGACTGCCTTCGCCGCGACCGCGGTCTCGGCCGGCGTGACCGTGATCGACTTCTGCTGCTGGATCTTCTCCACCAGCACGTTGCTGACCATGTCACTCAGCGCGGCCGTGGTGCTGTAGGTCTGACCGAGCGCCGTGGTGACCGCCTGCGCCGTCTTGTCGACGTCGCCGATGCTGATCTCGGTGCCGCCGACCATGGCCGCCGCGCCCGGGTGCGTACCCGCCGCGCAACCGCCGGCCAGCAGCACCGTGGCCACCGCCGCACCGAGAGCCCCAAGCTTCCGCCCTCTGCTCACCGAATCTCCTCGCCTAGTCACGCTGTGTGTCGTCAGGTTCACGCCGGTACTCCGATCGGTTCGGCGATCACGTCGTCGATCAACCGGGTGCACCACTGCAGCAACTCCTGGTCGCGGAGCGGCTGACCGCCGATCGGCCTGGTGGCAGGTCGTGGCACCAGAATGGTATGCAGTTGCGGCTTCACCAGACTCTTCGGGTACAGCCTGTTCAGCCGGAGCACCTTCGAATCGGGCAGCTCGACCGGCCCGAACCGGATCATGGTGCCCTGCAAAGTGACGTCGTGCAGCCCGGCCCGGCGGGCGTGGTTGCGGAACGTCGCCACCTCGATCAGGTTCAGTACGGCGGCCGGAATCTCGCCGTACCGATCCTGCAGCTCCTCCACCAACTCGGCGATCCCGTCCGAGTCGCGGACGGCCGCCAAGCGCTGGTACATCTCCAGCCGGAGCCGCTGGGACGGGATGTAGTCGTGCGGCAGGTGCGCGTCGATCGGCAGCTCGATCTTGACCTCGGGCTCTTCGGCCTGGGTGTCACCCCGGTACTCCGCGACCGCCTCGCCGACCAGCCGGACGTACAGGTCGAACCCGACGTCCGCGATGTGCCCGGACTGTTCGCCGCCGAGCAGGTTGCCGGCGCCGCGGATCTCCAGGTCCTTCATCGCCACCGCCATGCCGCCGCCCAGATCGGCGTGCTGCGCGATCGTCGCCAGCCGGTCGTGCGCGGTCTCGGTCAGCGGCTTCTCCGGCGGGAAGAAGAAATAGGCGTACGCACGCTCGCGGCCACGCCCGACCCGCCCGCGCAGCTGGTGCAGCTGGGACAGGCCGAGCAGGTCGGAGCGCTCGACGATCATCGTGTTCGCGTTCGAGATGTCGATCCCGGACTCGACGATGGTCGTGCACACGATCACGTCGGACTGCTTCTCCCAGAAGCCCTGGATCACGTTCTCCAGGGTGTGCTCGTTCATCTGGCCGTGCGCGACGCTCACCCGGGCCTCGGGCACCAGCTGGCGGATCCGCGCGGCCGCCTTCTCGATCGTGTTCACCCGGTTGTGCACGACGAAGACCTGACCCTCGCGGAGCAGTTCGCGCCGGATCGCCGCGGTCACCTGGTGTTCGTCGTACGCGCCGACGAACGTCAGCACCGGGTGCCGTTCTTCCGGTGGGGTGGCGATCGTGGACATCTCGCGGATGCCCGTGATCGACATCTCCAGCGTCCGCGGGATCGGCGTCGCGGACATGGTCAGTACGTCGACGGCGGTCCGCAGCCGCTTCAGCTGCTCCTTGTGCTCGACGCCGAACCGCTGCTCCTCGTCGACGATCACCAGGCCGAGATCCTTGAACTGCACCTCGCCGGACAGCAACCGATGGGTACCGATCACGACATCGATCGACCCGTCCGCGAGGCCGTCCATCGCGGCCTTCGACTCCTTGTCGGTCTGGAAGCGCGACAGCGGCGCGACGTTCACCGGGAACGCGGCGTACCGCTCGGCGAAGGTCGCGTAGTGCTGCTGTACGAGCAGCGTCGTCGGTACCAGGACCGCCACCTGCTTGCCGTCCTGCACCGCCTTGAACGCGGCCCGGACGGCGATCTCGGTCTTGCCGTACCCGACGTCACCGCAGACGATCCGGTCCATCGGCGTGATGCGTTCCATGTCGTGCTTCACGTCGTCGATGGTGGCCAGCTGGTCCGGCGTCTCGACGAACGGGAAAGCGTCCTCCAGCTCCCGCTGCCAGGGCGTGTCCTTCGCGAACGCGTGCCCCTTGGTCGCCTGCCGCGCGGCGTACAGCTTGATCAGCTCGCCCGCGATCTGGCGGACCGCCTTGCGGGCGCGGCCCTTGCGCTTGGCCCAGTCGCCGCCGCCCATCTTGTCCAGCGTCGGCTGCTCGCCACCCACGTACCGGGTGACCTGGTCAAGCTGATCGGTGGGTACGTACAACCGGTCGCCGGGCTGACCGCGCTTGCTCGCGGCGAACTCGATCACGACGTACTCACGAGTCGCCTTTTGCGAGCCCGATCCGACCGTCCGCTGCATCATCTCGACGTACCGGCCGACGCCGTGCTGTTCGTGCACGACGTGGTCGCCGGGCTGGAGCTCCAGCGGGTCGATCGTCTTCTTCCGGCGGGACGGCATCCGTTGCTGAGAACGCCGTTCGGCCGCCGATCGCTGCCCGGACAGGTCGTTCTCGGTGAGCACCGCGAACTTGATGCCCTCAGCAACAAAGCCCTGTTCCAGCTGGCCCTGCGAGATCAGCACCACGCCGGGGTCCGGGACCGCCGCGATCTCGTCGACCAGGCGGGCCGGCAGCTCGGCCTCGGAGAACACCTCGGCCAGCCGCTGCGCGGGACCGTGCCCCTCGGTGACACAGACGACGCGCCAGCCGTCCCGCAGCCAGCCGCGAATGTCCTCGGCCGCCGCCCCGGTCTCACCCCGGTACGGGTCGACCTCGCGAACGGCGAGGATCCGGCTGGTCACCGCACCGGCTTCGGTGTCGATGTCGAACGCGACGCGCGCGCCCATCGAGTCCCGCAGCTCCGGCTCGTCGGTCGGTGCGGCCGCGAACGGCGACAGGCTCCACCAGGCCAGGCCCTTGTTCAGTGCCTGCGACCGGACGTCACCCAGCGACATGTACGCGGCCGCGCCCAGGTCGATCGGCGCTTCGCCACCACCGGCGGCTGCGGCCCAGGACGCTTCCAGGAACTCCTGGCTGGTCGCGACAAGGTCGTGCGCCCGCGCCCGTACGCGCTCCGGATCGCTGACGACCACATGCGTACCGGCCGGCATCAGGTCGACCAGCAACTCCATGTGATCGACGAGCACCGGAGCCAGCGACTCCATCCCCTCGACCGCATGTCCCTCGGCGAGCTTCTCGAACAGCTCGGCCAGCTCGGGGTGCTCCTTGGCCAGCACGGCGGCCCGCGAGCGGACCTCGTCGGTCAGCAGCAGCTCACGGCAGGGAGGAGCCCACAGACCGTGCTCGGCGACATCCAGCGAACGCTGATCAGCGACCGCGAAGTACCGGATCTCTTCGACGTCGTCGCCGAAGAAGTCGACCCGCAGGGGGTGCTCCTCGGTCGGCGGAAAGACGTCGATGATGCCACCACGGACCGCGAACTCACCCCGCCGCTCGACCAGGTCGACCCGGTGGTACGCGGCACCGGCGAGCCGCTCCACGACATCCTCGAGCTCCGCGGAGTCGCCGACGTGCAGCTGCACCGGCTTCAGATCGGCCAGCCCGGCGACCTGCGGCTGCAGCACGGACCGCACCGGCGCGACCAGGATCTTGATCGGTCCGGTGGTCTCGTCCGACGGGTCCGGGTGGACGAGCCGGCGCAGCACGGCCAGCCGGCGCCCGACGGTGTCGGACCGGGGCGACAACCGCTCGTGCGGAAGGGTTTCCCAGGCCGGGTAGTACGCGACCGTGCTCGGCTCTTCGACCAGGCACTGCAGCGCCTCGGTCAGCTCCTCGGCCTCGCGGAACGTCGCGGTGACCGCGAGGATCGGCCGGTCGGCGCCGTTCCGGCTCGCGGCGAGCGCGGCGAGCACCACCGGGCGTACCGGACCGGGCGCGCTCAGGTCCAGGGTCGTGACGTCGTCGCCACGGGCATCCCGGACGGCCCCGGCCAGCACCGGGTCGGTGATCAGGGTGTCGACCAGGCCGCGCAGTTTCACGAGTTGTCCAGCTTCAAGAGTTGTACCGTCCTTGGGTGGACTCGAGGCCGTCGGTGAGCAGGCACTCGACCGCGTCCGCGGTCCGGTCGACGGCGAACGGAAGGTCCTTGCGTTCGGCCGCGGAGAACTCGTTCAGGACGAAGTCGGCGGGATTCTGCCGGCCCGGCGGACGACCCACCCCGAACCGGATTCGATAGTACTCACCGGTGCCAACCGACTTCCGGACCGACCGCAGCCCGTTGTGGCCGTTGTCGCCGCCACCGAACTTGCACCGCAGCACGCCGAAGTCGATGTCCAGCTCGTCGTGCACGACCACCAGGTTGGCCGGGTCCAGCTTGAAGAACTTCAGCAGCCCGGAGACCGGTCCGCCGGACTCGTTCATGTACGAGCGGGGCTTGGCCAGTACGGTCCGCAGGCCACTGATCCTGGTCTCGATCACCTCGGCCTTGACCTGCTTGCTCTGCTTCCAGCTGGTGCCGGTCCGGGCGGCCAGCTCGTCGGCGACCAGGTGGCCGACGTTGTGCCGGGTCCGGGCATACGAAGGGCCAGGATTCCCCAGTCCGACGACCAACCACACGTCGTCCGCCACGGATCCCGGCCCTCCAAGAGATTCTGTTGCTGCTGCCGCCTGCAGACTACTCGGCGGCGGCGGCCACCGGCTCCGCGGCCGGCTCGTCCTTCTCCACGCCCGCCTGCGCCTCGGCCTCGTTCATCTCCGCGTCGACCTGCTCGGCGGTCGGCTGCGCGGTGACGTTCACGATCAGGGTGTCCGGCTCGATCGCCAGCGTCGAACCGGTCGGCAGGGTCAGGTCGGACGCGTGGATCTGGGCGCCGATCTCGAGGCCCTCGATCGAAACGACGATCTGGGTCGGGATGTGGGTCGCCTCGGCCTCGACCAGGATCGCGGCGTGCTCGGTGACGACCAGCGCGTCCGAGACGGCCTCGCCCTCGAGGTGCACGGCGACCTCGACCTGGACCTTCTCGCCACGCTTGACGATGACCAGGTCGACGTGCTCGATGAAGCCCTTCAGCGGGTCGCGCTGGACCTGCTTCGGCAGCGCCAGGTGGGACTCGCCACCCTCGACCTCGATCAGCAGCAGGGCGTTCGCGGTCTTCAGGGCCAGCATGGTGTCGTGACCGGGCAGCGTGATGTGCACCGGGTCACTGCCGTGGCCGTAGAGGACAGCGGGAACCTTGTTGTCCCGGCGGATTCGGCGGGCAGCACCCTTGCCGAACTCCGTCCTTGATTCGGCTTGGATCTTGACCTCGGCCACGACTGAACTCCTCAAAAAGCGTTGCGGTGATCTGTTGACTGGGTGGAACTAGGCTGCGGCCTCAGCGGGCGCCTGCTGACCCCGGGGAAGGCGTCAGGCAACGAACCACCGCGTCGATCACGGAGCCGCGCCCAATACTTCTCGGGGGGCGTCCCTCGCCGAGGCAACCAAAACAGTCTACCCACGAGGCCGCCCAGACGGGAAATCCGTCCCCGGGTGAGCTCCGGCACCGCGGCCACGCGGGTCCGGACGACCCGGATCCGGACCGGTTCTTCGGTACGTTGCCGGGGTGATCGCGACCTTCGCTCTGCTCATCCCACTGCTCCTGCTGGCGTTCGTCTTCGGCGTGGTCGCGCTGGTGCTGCGGAACGGCCGCCGGCAGCGCGCCTGGCAGCAGGCGCGGGCCGCGCAGCTGGCGTCGCTCGGGTGCTACCTGGTTCCACCGGACCCGTGGCTTGAGCAGGTCGCCGGCAGTGTGTTCCGGGCGGGCGGCGAGGTCACGGAAGCCTGGGCCGGGTCGTACCACGGTCGCAACATGTACCTGTTCGACTACCGGTACGTGACCAGCAACGGCAAAACGCAGTCGACGCACCTCCGCAACTTGGTTGCCCTCTACCTCCCGGTCGCGCTGCCGCCGCTGATGGTCACCCAGGAGACCGGGCGGATCTTCAAGGGCCGCGACCTCGAGCTGGAGAACGCGGAGTTCAACGACCGCTTCCGCGTCGACTGCGACGACGACCGGTACGGGTCAGCGGTCATGCATCCGCGGATGATGGAGTGCGTGCTGTACAACCCGGGCCTGCAATGGCTGATCTCCGGGAACGCATTCGTCACCTGGGGCGAAGGCAACTTCGACGTACCCGACGTGCACGCCCGGCTGGAGGCGATGACCCGGCTGATCGACCTGATCCCGCCGTTCGTCCTCCGCGACTACGGGCAGCCGACGTACCGATGATCGTCGTCTTGGTGCTGGTGCTGGTCGGCGGTGGTTTGCTGCTGTTGTACCTGCGCTCGGTGCGCCGTCGTACTGCCTTCTTCACCGCTCGAACCGCCGAGGCCGCGCGGCTCGGGTTACATCCGGCGGTGCTGGACCCATGGTTGGCCGGAGTCGCGGATCGCGTCTTCCGGACCCACGGGCAGGCCGCGCGGATGGTCGCCGGGCCGGGCGTCCGGGTCTGCGATTTCACCTCTCAAGCCAGTGCGACGGCAACCGCGGCAAAGTGCCATCTGCTCGCGTACGACCTTCCGGTCGCGCTGCCTTCGCTGGTGGTGGAGCAGCACAACCCGTTCGTACCCGGCCAGGAGTTCGAGAGCGCGGCGTTCAACTCCGCGTTCTCGGTCGAGTGTGCTGATCCGCGGTACGCCAGCGCGGTGCTGCACCCGCAGCTGCTGGAGTGGCTGCTTGCGCATCCGTGGCTGGAGTGGCGGATCGAGGGCGGTGCGCTGGTCGCCTGGGGCGTCGGATACTGGACTGTTCCGCGCGTACAGGAGCTGACGTCGGCGTTGGGCGGGATCGCGGAGCGCATTCCACCGTACGTACTCGAGGAGTATCGCCTCAGGTGAGTTTGGTCCAGACCTGACGGAGGGCGCGGGCCGCGTCGCCTTCCAGGCCGGCTTCGTCGAGGGTCTCGGCGAGTTCGTCGAACTCGGGGCCCCAGCGCCAGGCGACGCTTCGGAGTTGCTCCGGCAGGGCCGGGTCCTTGAGCGAGGCGGCGTCGGTGCGGGTTTGTTGTGCGGTCAGGGCGTCGGTGACTCCGTGCTTCTCGGCCAGCTGGAAGGCGAGCACCGCGAGAGCTGCTTTGCCCTTGTTGTAAAGGGCAAACGCCGACTTTGCCGCGCTCGCGGCGCCCGGTTCGGAGCCAACGACCATTGGCGTGACCGCGGTGTTTGCCCAGAGTGTGGCGATCTTGTCGGCCGCTGTGCCGGACAGCATCAGGTGGGTGGGCGATGCGCCGCCGGTCGGAGGCGGGCCGACCACGCCGGCGTCGACGAAGGTTGCCTCCGGTACGACCGATTGCGCTTCCCGCAACGATGCCGGTGACAGCGGATTCGCCTCGACGTACAGGCCGCGAAACCCAGCGGCGCCGACCTGCTTCGCGATCTCCACCGCACCTTGCGGAGCACACGAACAGAGCACCACGTCGGCCCGGGCGATCGCGTCCGCGA